>NZ_MKGS01000155.1:0-43150 GCF_002836905.1 Pseudomonas sp. 43NM1
TACTGAAACACCGCGGCGCCCGATCTCGCGACTGCGGCTCCTCCGCCCTCACCCTTCTTCCTCTTCTCCATGGGGCCGGGGCAGTTCCAGATCACCAAAAACCCCTGTAGCAGCTGCCGAAGGCTGCGTTCGGCTGCGCAGCAGTCGCGAGATCGGGCGCCGCGGTGTTTCAGTAAAACCGGGGGCTCGGGTTTTACGACTGCTGCGCAGCCGGACGCAGCCTCGTGCCTCGGCAGCTGCTACAGGATTGTTGATCTGTATAGAAGTTGTAACTGGGCGAACCGGATCATAGAAGTTAGAGTCTGATGGTTTCACGCAGGTTCGGACGTTGTTCCTGCGCCACTTCCAAGGAGCTTTTAATGCACACATTGCGCCGCAGCGCCGCCCTCCTCGCCCTCAGCGTTGGCACCGTCGCCAGCCTCCCGGCCCTGGCCGCCGACGAATTGCATTACAACCAGATCGCCCTGCGCGCCGAAGTCAGCCAGGAAGTGGCGCGCGACCTGATGATCGTGACGCTCTACACCGAAGAGCAAAACACCGACCCGGCCAAACTCGCCGCCGACGTCAGCACCACCATGAACAAAGCCCTCGGCCAAGCGAAACAGGTCAAAGACATCACCCTGCGCCAAGGCAGCCGCAACAGCTACCCGATCTACGACACCAAAGGTCAGAAGATCACCGGCTGGCGCGAGCGCGCTGAACTGCGCCTCGAAAGCTCCGACTTCGCCGCCCTGTCAAAACTCACCGGCGAACTGCTCACCGATCTGAAAATGGGCGGCATGGATTTCGCCATCGCCAACCCAACCCGCAAGGCCAGCGAAGATGCGCTGCTCAAAGAAGCCGTGACCGCGTTCAAGGCTCGCGCACAATTGGCCACCGATGCGCTCGGCGGCAAGGGCTACAAAATCGTCAATCTGAACCTGAACAGCAACGGTTATCCACAACCGTACATGCGCGCCCCCATGATGATGAAAGCGGCGGGCGCCGACGCCGCACCGGTGACGCCTGAAGTAGAAGCGGGCACCAGCCAGGTCAGTATGACCGCCGACGGCTCGATTGAAGTGTTGATGACGCCTTGATTCGATAACTCTTCACTCGCCAACCCTTCGCACCATGATCGTTCCCGCGCAGAGCGTGGGAACGATCAATGGTGCGTCACATCCCCCCATCTATGCCCGGATAGAGGGGTCCCCCTGAAAAAACGATATTTCCGCCCGACCCGTCAACAACGCTACTCTCCGAGGTATTCCGCTACCAAAATCCTCCGGGGACCTCATGCACAGAAACACCATCAAGCCGCTATTGCTCGCACTGACCCTGGCCACATTCGCTCCGCTGGCCCAATCCGCCACCACCCTGGTCTACTGCTCCGAAGCCAGCCCGGCCGGCTTCGACCCGAGCCAATACACCAGCGGCACCGATTTTGACGCCTCCGCTGAAACCCTCTTCAACCGCCTCACCCAATTCAAACGCGGCGGCACCGAAGTCGAACCCGGCTTAGCCACCAATTGGGACATCAGTAACGACGGACTCGCCTACACCTTCCACCTGCGCGACAACGTCAAATTCCACACCACCGACTACTTCACCCCGACACGCGACTTCAACGCCGACGACGTGGTCTTCACCTTTCAGCGCCTGCTCGACCCGGACAACGCCTTCCGCAAAGCTTACCCCGCCGAGTCGCCGTACTTCACCGACATGGACCTCAACAAAACCATCAAAAGCGTCGAAAAAATCGACGAGCACACCGTGCGCTTCAACCTCAATAACATCGACGCCGCGTTCATCCAGAACCTCGCCATGAGCTTCGCCTCCGTGCAGTCCGCCGAATACGCCGCGCAACTGTTAAAGGAAGGCAAAGCCGCCGACATCAACCAGAAACCCATCGGCACCGGCCCATTCGTGTTCAAGCGCTACCAGAAGGACTCGCAGATCCGCTACGTCGGCAACAAGGCGTACTGGAAACCCGAAGACGTGAAAATCGATAATTTGGTGTTCTCGATCACCCCCGACGCCGCCGTGCGCTTGCAGAAACTCAAGGCCGGCGAATGCCAGGTCAGCGGCTACCCGCGCCCGGCCGACATCGAAGTCATGGAAAAAGACCCGAACCTCAGCGTGCTCAAGCAAGCCGGTTTCAACCTCGGGTTCCTCGCCTACAACGTCACGCACCCACCGCTGGACCAACTCAAAGTCCGCCAGGCGCTGGACATGGCCATCGACAAACCGGCGATCATCAAAGCCGTCTACCAGAGCGCCGGGCAGCTTGCGCAAAACGCCTTGCCGCCCGCGCAATGGTCGTTCGATCCGAACATCCAGGACGCACCGCACGACCCGACCAAAGCTAAAGCGCTACTCAAGGAAGCAGGTATTGCGCCCGGCACCACCATCAATTTGTGGGCGATGACGGTCCAGCGCGCCTCCAACCCGAACGCGCGGATGTCGGCGCAGATGATCCAGCAGGATTGGGCCAAGGTCGGCATCAAAGCCAACATCGTCAGCTATGAATGGGGCGAGTACATCAAGCGCGCCAAGAACGGCGAGCACGACGCGATGATCTACGGCTGGACCGGCGACAACGGTGACCCGGACAACTGGCTCGGCGTGCTTTACAGCTGCGCCGCCGTGAAGGGCAGCAATTACGCCAAGTGGTGCGACCCGGCCTACGACAAGCTGGTCCAGCAAGCCAAAGTCTCCACCGACCGCGACGAGCGGGTCAAACTCTATCAACAAGCGCAGAAAATTCTTAAACAACAAGTGCCTATCACACCGATCGCCAACTCGACGGTGTTCCAGCCTTTGCGCAAGGAAGTCACTGACTTCAAGATCAGTCCGTTTGGCCTTACGCCCTTCTATGGCGTGGGTATAAATAAGTAACACCACGCGCCAACCGGGTGCGCCAAGCGCCCCGGTCGCCCTTCTGCGGTGCGTGGTTTGCACCGTAAAAGACGTGCGCAAACGGTCAAATGCGTCAAAATTTATACATATGCGACATTAAGGTACGTTCGTGCCACTGTTTAATGCTTGTAACAGCTCTGGATCTTGCAATGGGTATGGCCCCTGCATAAGTATCCGCAGGCACGACTCACGAGGTCGTCCTCTAATTCCAAAAATGACAACAAATCATGAGGCCACCATGTTCAAACACGCGGTCATTCCGTTTTTAGTCGGCGCCAGCATTCTCGCTAGCGCACCTTTCGCCCAAGCGGCGACTAACCTGGTGTTTTGCTCCGAAGGGAGCCCGGCCGGTTTTGATCCTGGTCAGTACACCACCGGAACCGACTTCGACGCCTCTGCAGAAACCATGTTCAACCGCCTGACCCAGTTCGAGCGCGGCGGCACCGCCGTGATTCCTGGCCTGGCGACCAGCTGGGACATTACCCCGGACGGCCTGACGTACACCTTTCACCTGCGTGAAGGCGTGAAATTCCACACCACGCCGTACTTCAAGCCAACTCGTGAGTTCAACGCCGACGACGTCCTGTTCACCTTCAACCGGATGATCAACAAGGACGATCCGTTCCGCAAAGCCTACCCGACCGAATTCCCGTACTTCACCGACATGGGCATGGACACCAACATCACCAAGATCGACAAACTCGACGACCACACCGTCAAGTTCACGCTCAAAGATGTTGATGCCGCGTTCATCCAGAACATGGCGATGAGCTTCGCCTCCGTGCAATCCGCCGAGTACGCTGCCCAGCTGCTCAAGGAAGGCAAGGCTGCCGACATCAACCAGAAGCCGGTCGGCACTGGCCCGTTCGTGTTCAAGAGCTACCAGAAAGATTCCAACATCCGCTACACCGGGAACAAGGACTACTGGAAGCCTGATGACGTGAAGATCGACAACCTGATCTTCGCCATCACCACCGACCCGTCGGTACGTATTCAGAAGCTGAAAAAGAACGAGTGCCAGGTCACCCTGTTCCCTCGTCCAGCCGACCTGAAAGCGCTCAAAGAAGACAAAACCCTGAAAATGCCTGAACAGGCAGGTTTCAACCTCGGTTACATCGCCTACAACGTGATGGACAAGGTCAAGGGCAGCAACGAGCCAAACCCGCTGGCCGATATCCGTGTGCGTCAGGCCATGGACATGGCGGTGAACAAGCCGCAAATCATTGATTCGGTTTACCAGGGCGCGGGCCAATTGGCCGTCAACGCCATGCCGCCGACCCAGTGGTCCTACGACACCACCATCAAAGATGCCAAATACGACCCTGAGAAAGCCAAAGCGCTGCTCAAGGAAGCCGGCGTCAAGGAAGGCACCGAGATCGTCCTGTGGGCGATGCCGGTACAGCGTCCGTACAACCCGAACGCCAAACTGATGGCTGAAATGTTGCAGTCCGACTGGAAGAAAATCGGCCTCAACGTGAAGATCACCAGCTACGAGTGGGGCGAGTACATCAAGCGCTCCAAGGGCGGCGAGAACCAGGCAATGATCATTGGCTGGAGCGGCGACAATGGTGATCCGGACAACTGGCTCAACGTCCTGTTCGGCTGCGACTCGCTGAGCGGCAACAACTTCTCCAAATGGTGCGACAAGAAGTTCGACGGCATCGTCAAGGAAGCCAAGCGCACCACCGATCAAGGCAAGCGCACCGAACTGTACAAACAGGCGCAACACGTCCTCAAGGACGCTGTTCCAATGACACCTATCGCTCACTCGACGGTGTTCCAACCCATGCGCAGCAACGTGCAGGACTTCAAGATCAGCCCATTCGGCTTGAATTCCTTCTACGGCGTCAGCGTCAGCAAATAAGATTTGGCAACGGCGACGTGTTTAACGTCGCCGCTGCTTTATCTGCCGGGAATGTAGGAATCAACTGACAGCTACAACCCCTGCGCACCGCACAAGCGTTGCAGGACGTTGGGTTGTTTCCTACGCGTTTTTCAGGCCTTTCCGTATTTACTGCCAGACCCACGGCTTCTACCGTCGGGATCTGACCAGTTGATGCGTGGGCTCTCGGTTTGCTGCAACGGGTTAGAGATCAATGCACCCACCACGTCCCCGGACGGGACGGTGGCGCATTGTTAAACACTAAAAAGAGGGAGCGTCATGCGCCATACCTTGGTTTTATCCGCGTTACTGGGCACCGGCCTGTTGGCCGCCACGTCCATGAGCCAGGCCGCCAGCAATAGCCTGGTGTTCTGCTCCGAAGGCAGCCCGGCCGGTTTCGATACCGCGCAGTACACCACTGCGACCGATAACGATGCCGCCGAGCCGCTGTACAACCGTTTGGCAGAGTTCGAAAAAGGCGCGACCAACGTTGTACCGGGCCTGGCGACACGCTGGGATATTTCCGAAGACGGCCTCACGTACACCTTTCATTTGCGCGAAGGGGTGAAGTTTCACACCACGCCTTATTTCACGCCGACCCGCGATTTCAATGCCGATGACGTGCTGTTCACGTTCAACCGCATGCTCGACCCGCAACAACCTTTCCGTAAGGCTTACCCGACCGAATTCCCTTATTTCAACGGGATGAGCCTGAACAAGAACATCGCCAAGGTCGAGAAGACCGGGCCGCTGACCGTGGTCATGACGCTCAACAGCGTCGACGCCGCGTTCATTCAGAACATCGCCATGAGCTTCGCCGCGATCCTGTCTGCCGAATACGCCGACAAGCTGCTCGCCGAAGGCAAACCGAGCGACATCAACCAGAAGCCGATCGGCACTGGGCCGTTCGTGTTCAAGAGCTATCAGAAAGACTCCAACATCCGCTACACCGGCAACAAGCAGTACTGGGACCCGAGCCGGGTCAAACTCGATAACCTGATTTTCGCGATCAACACCGACGCTTCGGTACGTGTGCAGAAACTCAAGGCCAACGAGTGCCAGATCACCCTGCACCCGCGCCCGGCCGACGTCGACGCGCTGAAGAACGACGCGAAACTCAAGCTGATCGAAAAACCCGGCTTCAACCTCGGTTACATCGCCTACAACGTGCGCCACAAACCGTTCGACCAACTCGAAGTGCGTCAGGCGCTGGACATGGCGGTGAACAAGCAAAGCATCCTCAACGCCGTGTACCAGGGCGCCGGTCAACTGGCGGTCAACGCCATGCCGCCGACCCAATGGTCCTACGACGAGACCATCAAGGACGCCGCCTACAACCCGGAAAAAGCCAAGGAATTGCTCAAGGCTGCCGGCGTCAAGGAAGGCACCGAAATCACTTTGTGGGCGATGCCGGTGCAGCGCCCATACAACCCCAACGCCAAGTTGATGGCCGAAATGCTCCAGGCTGACTGGGCGAAAATCGGCCTCAAAGTGAAGATCGTCAGCTACGAATGGGGCGAGTACATCAAGCGCACCAAGAATGGCGAGCACGACGTCAGCCTGATTGGCTGGACCGGTGACAATGGTGACCCGGACAACTGGCTCGGCACGCTTTATAGCTGCGATGCGATTGGCGGCAACAACTACTCGATGTGGTGCGATCCGGCCTACGACAAATTGGTCAAGCAGGCCAAGGTTGTCACCGACCGCGATCAACGCACCGTGCTCTACAAACAGGCGCAGCAGTTGCTCAAGCAACAAGTACCGATCACGCCAATCGCCCACTCGACGGTCAACCAGCCGTTAAGCGCGAAAATCGAAGGGTTCAAAGTCAGCCCCTTCGGTCGCAACGTGTTCTCGGGCGTCAGCCTGGAAAAATAACCGATTAGCCAGAAACGCTGAGGGCGGATTCCGCCCTCACGCAAGCGCTTTGCCTTAATTCGCCAATCAGGCCTAGAGCAAACGTTTGCGATGGTTCGAACGAGTTCAAACCAAATAGCCGGATCACCAAAAAAGACCGGCATCAAAAAAAAAGAAAGAAAGGAGCTTCACCCATGAAACTGAGCAGCACCGCGATATTAGCCTTGGCCATCAGCAGCATCACCGCCACGGCTTATGCAGAAACCCAGAGCCAGGCGTTCACGCCGGTTACCGTCAAAGAAAAAAGCGCCCAAAGCGAAGCCACTGGTTTCGTCGAAGGCCAATCCGTGACCGGTTCCACACGTAACTGGTATGCGAATGAGCAGTTCAAGCGGGGCACCAAGCTCAACTATCAGAAACATGGCGAGACCCGCGAGACTGATCGCCGGATCAACTGGGTGCAAGGCACGATCATCAAGTACAACTCGGGTTTCACCCAGGGCACTGTAGGTTTCAGCACCGAAGTGGCGGCTTACAACGCCATCGCCCTGGACCGTGATCGCAAGGACCTCGCGTCCGGCAACGGCGGTGCTCCGGAGCCAGGCCGGTCCGGTCGCGGCAACAACCGTACGCTGACCGAAAACGGCGGTGACGCGGTTGACCAGTGGAGCAAGCTGGGCCTGGCCAACGTCAAGGCACGCATCTCCAACACCACATTGACCGCCGGTCGCCAGAACTTCAGCAGCCCACAAGTCGACGTCATCGGCAACCGTCCACTGCCGTCGAGCTTCGAAGGGGTCACGCTGCACAGCGAAGAGCTGGAAAACCTGGCCTTCGACATCGGCACCTTCGATCGCAACTCGCCGCGCACCGAGCAGAGCCAGCGCAAATTCCGCTCCGAATACGGTGACGGCCGCGCTGAAGCGGATCACGTCAACACCGCCGGTATCACTTATCAGCCGTTCGCCAGTCTGACCACCAGCCTCTGGGGCACCCAGGCTGAAGACCTGTGGAACCAGTACTACTTCGGCGCCAGCCACGTATTGGGCGACAGCTCGGTACTGAGCCTGACCACCGGCCTGAACTACTACAAGACCGTCGACGAAGGCAAAAAACTGCTGGGCGAGATCGACAACGACACCTACTCGCTGTCGCTTGGCCTGACTCACCAGGCTCACAGCCTGACCTTCTCGTACCAGGAAGTGAACGGTAACGAGTACTTCGATTACCTGCACGAAACCAACGGCATCTACCTGGCCAACTCCTTGCTGTCGGACTTCAACGGCCCGAACGAGAAATCCTTCCAGATCGCCTACGGCCTGAACATGGCTGAGTACGGCGTACCAGGCCTCAAGTTCAACATCTACCAGGCTCGCGGCTGGGGCATCGACGGTACTCACTACGCCGGTGGCGGCTACGATGGCGTCCAGGCAATGGACGGCGAAAACCACTACGAATACGGGATCGGCGCGGCCTATGCCGTGCAGAGCGGCCCACTCAAGGCCACCGCTATTCGCGCAACCTACACCGCGCACCGTGCCAGCGAAAACCAGGCGGATGGCAGCCTCAACGAGTTCCGTCTCGTGACCACCATCCCGTTCAACGTTCTGTAACGCACTTGCCCGACGGCCGACTCATGGAGAGTCGGCCGTTGGGCTTTTATCTGTTCAACCGATTGCAGAGGGTTCTTGATGAAAATGCTTCCCCTACGTGCGGCCATCGCTGCCGCGTTGCTGAGTGTCGCTGTTGGCGTCTCGGCCAAACCCTTGGTGGTCTGCACCGAAGCCAGTCCGGAAGGCTTCGATATGGTCCAGTACACAACTGCAGTCACGGGCGACGCAGTCTCCGAAACCATCTTCAACCGTCTGGTGGCGTTCAAGCCTGGCACCACTGAAGTGATTCCGGCACTGGCCGATTCGTGGGACATCAGCGATGACGGCCTGACGTACACGTTCCACCTGCGCAAAGGCGTCAAGTTTCACACCACCGATTATTTCAAGCCGACCCGCGAGATGAATGCCGACGATGTGGTCTGGAGTTTCCAGCGTCAGCTGGACCCGAATCACCCGTGGCACAAACTGTCGAGCGTGGGCTTCCCGTACTTTGAAAGCATGGGCTTCAAGGAACTGCTGAAAAGCGTGGAAAAAGTCGACGACAACACCGTCACCTTCACCTTGACCCGCCGCGAAGCACCGTTCCTCGCCGACGTCGCCATGGCGTTTTCCTCGATCTATTCCGCCGAATACGCCGACCAGTTGTTGAAAGCGAACAAAACCGCCGACCTCAACAACAAGCCGATCGGCACCGGCCCGTTTGTCTTCCAGCGTTACGCCAAGGACGCCCAGGTGCGCTTCAAGGCCAACCCGGATTACTTCCTCGGCAAGCCACCGGCTGAAGCGCTGATCCTGGCGATCGCCACCGACAACAACGTGCGCCTGCAAAAACTCAAGGCCAACGAGTGCCAGATCGCGCTGTATCCGAAACCGGATGACATCCCGAGCATCAAGAAAGACCCGAACCTGAAAGTCGATGAAATGAACGCGATGACCGTGTCGTACATCGCCATGAACACCCAGCACAAATACATGAGCGACGTGCGGGTGCGCAAAGCCATCGACATCGCGTTCGACAAGGCGGCTTACGTCAACGCGCTGTTCGGCAAAGGCAATGCGACCGTGGCGGTCAATCCGTACCCGGACACGTTGCTGGGCTACAACCACACGCTGAGCAACCCGCCACGCGACCTCGACAAGGCCCGCGCCCTGCTCAAGGAAGCCGGCGTGCCGGACGGCACCGTGCTGACCCTGTTCACCCGTAACGGCGGCGGCCCGACCAACCCGAACCCGATGCTCGGCGCGCAGATGATGCAGGCTGACCTGGCCAAGGTCGGGATCAAGCTCGACATCCGCGTGATGGAATGGGGCGAAATGCTCAAACGCGCGAAAAACGGCGAGCACGATATGGTTTCCGCCGGTTGGGCAGGTGACAACGGCGACCCGGATAACTTCCTCACGCCTAACCTGAGTTGCGAAGCGGCGAAGAATGGCGAAAATTACGCCCGTTGGTGCAACGAGAAATTCCAGGCGCTGATCGACGACGCACGCGCTAAAGTAGACCCGGCCGAACGGGCCAGGTTGTACGAAGAAGCCCAAGTGGTCTTTAACCAGGACCAACCTTGGATCAACATGGCCCACACCCGTATGTTTACCGCAATGCGCAACAACGTAGAGGGCTATCACATTAGCCCCCTCACCACGAGTAACTTCGCCACCACTCAGGTGAAGTAAATAAGAAAACGCCCGGTGTCTCTGATCCCAGAAACACCGGGCACGCCTAACCGGCTGATGAGGTAGCACACAAGATGTTTAGTTTTATTGCCCGCCGACTGGGGTTGTTGATCCCCACGTTCTTCGGCATCACCTTGCTGACTTTCGCGTTGATTCGCATGATCCCTGGCGACCCCGTGGAAGTGATGATGGGCGAACGTCGGGTCGATCCCGAAATGCATGCCCAGGCAATGGAACGCCTTGGTCTGAACAAACCGCTGTATGCCCAATACCTGGACTACATCGGCAAGTTGGCCCACGGAGACCTTGGCGAATCGCTGCGGACGCGTGAAAGTGTCTGGACCGAGTTCAGCTCTCTATTCCCTGCGACCCTGGAACTGTCCATGGCCGCGCTGTTGTTCGCCGGCATCCTGGGCCTGTTGGCCGGGGTGATCGCGGCACTCAAGCGAGGATCCCTGTTCGACCATGGGGTGATGGGCATCTCCCTGGCGGGATATTCGATGCCGATCTTCTGGTGGGGCCTGATCCTGATCATGTTCTTCTCCGTGTCGCTGGGCTGGACGCCAGTGTCCGGGCGCATCGACCTGCTCTACGACATCGAGCCGCGCACCGGTTTCATGCTGATCGACACCTTGCTGGCGGATGACGTCGGCGCGTTCCTCGATGCGCTGCACCACTTGATCCTGCCAGCCATCGTGCTCGGCACTATCCCGCTGGCGGTGATCGCGCGGATGACCCGTTCGTCGATGCTCGAAGTGTTGCGTGAAGACTACATTCGCACCGCCCGCGCCAAAGGCCTGTCGCCGTCGCGCGTGGTATTCGTCCACGGCCTGCGCAACGCGCTGATTCCGGTGCTGACCGTGGTCGGCCTGCAAGTCGGCACATTGCTTGCCGGTGCGGTCCTGACCGAAACGATTTTCTCGTGGCCGGGCATCGGCAAGTGGCTGATCGAAGCCATTGGCGCCCGGGACTATCCAGTCGTGCAAAACGGCATCCTGCTAATCGCCTGCCTGGTGATTGTGGTCAATTTCGTAGTGGACATCCTCTACGGCTTTGCCAACCCACGCATTCGTCACCAGCGCTGAGATCACATGACCATGACCACTCCAGCTGCAACTTCAAATCAAGCGGTAACAGTCGATCAAAGCCTGCTGTACCCGTCGCCGTACAAAGAATTCTGGCACGCCTTTTCGCGCAACAAAGGGGCGGTCGCCGGCCTGCTGTTCATGATCCTGATCGTGTTCTGCGCGGTGTTCGCACCGTGGGTCGCGCCGCATGACCCGAGCGAGCAATACCGCGATTTCCTGCTGACCCCGCCAGCCTGGCTGGAAGGTGGGCAACTGCAATTTCTGCTCGGCACCGATGAACTGGGTCGCGACTTGCTGTCGCGTCTGATCCAGGGTTCGCGCCTGTCGTTGCTGATCGGCTTGTCGTCGGTGGTGATGTCGCTGATTCCGGGGATCCTCCTGGGTCTGTTCGCCGGTTTCTTCCCACGCCTGCTCGGCCCGACCATCATGCGTCTGATGGACATCATGCTGGCCCTGCCGTCGCTGCTGCTGGCCGTGGCGATTGTCGCCATCCTCGGCCCTGGCCTGATCAACACCGTGATCGCAATCGCCGTGGTGTCCCTGCCGTCCTACGTACGTCTGACCCGCGCAGCGGTGATGGGCGAACTGAACCGCGACTACGTGACCGCCGCGCGCCTGGCCGGTGCCGGCCTGCCACGCCTGATGTTCATCACCGTGCTGCCGAACTGCATGGCGCCGCTGATCGTTCAGGCCACCTTGAGCTTCTCTTCGGCGATTCTCGATGCCGCGGCACTGGGCTTCCTCGGTCTTGGCGTACAACCGCCAACCCCTGAGTGGGGCACGATGCTGGCTTCGGCTCGCGACTACATCGAACGCGCCTGGTGGGTGGTAAGTCTGCCTGGTTTGACCATTTTGCTCAGCGTGCTGGCAATCAACTTGATGGGTGACGGCCTGCGCGATGCGCTGGACCCGAAACTCAAGAACGCCGCCTGAGGAGATTCAAATGTCACTGTTAGAAATCAAGAATCTCAACGTCCGCTTCGGCGACGCGACTGCCGTGCCGGTAGTCGATGGCCTCGACATCACCGTGGACAAGGGCGAAGTCCTGGCCATCGTTGGCGAGTCCGGTTCGGGTAAATCCGTGACCATGATGGCGCTGATGGGCCTGATCGAGCACCCGGGGATCGTCACCGCCGACGCGCTGAATTTCGACGGCAAAAACATGCTCAAGCTGAGCAATCGTCAGCGTCGGCAAATCGTCGGCAAAGACCTGGCGATGGTGTTCCAGGACCCGATGACGGCGCTGAACCCGAGCTACACCGTCGGTTTCCAGATCGAAGAAGTGCTGCGCCTGCACCTGAAAATGTCCGGCAAACAAGCGCGCAAGCGTGCCATCGAGCTGTTGGAAAAAGTTGAAATCCCCGGCGCCGCCAGCCGTATGGACGCCTACCCGCACCAACTGTCGGGCGGTATGAGCCAGCGTGTGGCAATCGCCATGGCAATTGCCGGCGAACCGAAACTGCTGATCGCCGACGAACCGACCACCGCGCTCGACGTAACGATTCAGGCGCAAATCATGGACCTGCTCCTGGCGTTGCAGAAAGAGCAGAACATGGGCCTGGTGCTGATCACGCACGACCTCGCGGTCGTCGCCGAAACCGCTCAGCGCGTGTGCGTGATGTACGCCGGGCAAGCGGTGGAAGTCGGGCAAGTGCCGCAACTGTTCGACATTCCGGCGCACCCGTACAGCGAAGCGCTGCTCAAGGCGATTCCGGAACACAGCCTCGGCGCCACGCGTCTGGCGACGTTGCCGGGCATCGTCCCCGGTCGTTATGACCGTCCGCAAGGTTGCCTGCTGTCGCCGCGCTGCCCGTACGTGCAGGAAAACTGCCGTACCCAGCGCCCGGCCCTTGACCCGAAAAGCAACAGCCTCGCCCGCTGCTTCTACCCGCTGAACCAGGAGGTGGCGTAATGGCCGTCGTACTTACCGCCCGCGACCTCACCCGTCACTACGAAGTGTCCCGTGGCCTGTTCAAGGGCCACGCGACCGTGCGCGCGCTTAACGGCGTGTCGTTCGAACTGGAAGCCGGCAAGACCCTCGCCGTCGTAGGCGAATCGGGTTGCGGCAAATCGACCTTGGCCCGCGCGCTGACGCTGATCGAAGAGCCTTCCTCGGGCTCGTTGAAAATCGCCGGCCAGGAAGTCGCCGGTGCCGACAAGGCGCAACGCAAGCAACTGCGCAAAGACGTGCAGATGGTGTTCCAGAGCCCGTACGCCTCGCTCAATCCTCGGCAGAAAGTCGGTGATCAACTCGCCGAGCCGCTGCTGATCAACACCAATCTTTCCGCCGCCGAACGCCGCGAAAAGGTCCAGGCGATGATGAAGCAGGTCGGCTTGCGTCCTGAGCATTACCAGCGTTATCCGCACATGTTCTCCGGCGGCCAGCGTCAGCGGATCGCCCTGGCGCGGGCGATGATGCTGCAACCGAAAGTGCTGGTGGCGGACGAACCGACCTCGGCGCTGGACGTATCGATTCAGGCGCAGGTGCTGAACCTGTTCATGGATTTGCAGCAAGAGTTCAACACCGCGTACGTGTTCATCTCGCACAACCTGGCGGTGGTGCAGCACGTTGCCGATGACGTGATGGTGATGTACCTCGGTCGCCCGGTGGAAATGGGCCCGAAGAACGACATCTACGAGCGTCCGCTGCACCCGTACACCCAGGCGCTGCTGTCGGCGACCCCGACTATTCACCCGGACCCGAACAAGCCGAAAATCAAGATCGTCGGCGAGTTGCCAAATCCGCTGAATCCGCCGTCGGGCTGCGCGTTCCACAAGCGTTGCCCGTATGCGACCGAGCGTTGCAGCAGTGAAGAGCCGGTGTTGCGCTTGCTCGATAATCGTCAGGTGGCTTGCCACTATGCGGAGCAATTTCTGGAAAAAGGCGCGGCGTAAGGAAATTGTGGGAGTGAGCGAGCGGGTGTCAGTTGATTTTCAGGCGCCTGATAGATTGCTATCGCGAGCAAGCTCGCTCCCACAGGTTTCGGGCTGACAAGTAATGTGTTTGGTTTTACCGACCTCTTCCGCCTCGATTGCGCATCAATCCGGGCGGAAGGGGTTTTCTTTTGCCGGCGATTTACGTCTGGCTATCGCCTTCGTCTTCGTCAGTCATGGTGTCGTCATCGTCGGCGCTACCGCCCTGGCCTTGATCACCGGGCTCGGATTCAGACTTGGCGATCATCAGGTCAGCGTGGGTAACTTGCCCACTCGCGGCCTGCTTGTCGTGGCCCGGACACTCCGCCCACGCCCCCGCCGACACGCCGACGGACATCATCACCAACACCTTCAGAAACAGCACAACGCGTTGAAAAATGCTCATAGCCGATTCCATCCTTACAAAGTGCAGCGTGGGTATTCGTCACTCTCCAAGTAGGACGCTAACCGGCGCCGGTAATTGCAGCAGGTAGGAAGACTGCTTCGGAATAAGCGTTATGCCAACCAGCGATTTAACCCCTGCCCCTGCTTCCAATTCCCCTCGCCACAGGGTTTGTGGTCACCTCAAAACTCCGCAGAAAACACGACCTTGTAGGAGTGAGCCTGCTCGCGATGGGGCCTGCGGCTTCAACATATTCATTGGCTGATCAACCGCTATCGCGAGCAGGCTCACTCCTACAGGGGGAATGTGTTGGGCAATAAAAAACCCCGTGCTTTCGCGACGGGGTTTTGTTGTTACTGCTCAGCGCTTAGTGATGCTCACGGGTGGCGCGGAATTTCACGTCCGGCCAGCGCTCTTCCATCAGCGCCAGGTTGACCCGAGTCGGGGCCAGGTAGGTCAGGTGACCGCCGCCGTCAATCGCGAGGTTTTCCACAGCCTTGACGCTGAATTCTTCGAGCTTCTTCTTATCGCTGCAATCGATCCAGCGCGCGGAGTACACGGTGATCGGCTCGTAGGAGCATTCGACCTTGTATTCCTCTTTCAAGCGGCTGGCGACCACATCGAACTGCAGCACACCGACGGCGCCGAGGATGATGTCGTTGCTGCGCGTCGGGAAGAACACCTGCGTTGCGCCCTCTTCGGCCAGTTGTTGCAAACCCTGGCGCAGTTGTTTGGATTTCAGCGGATCGCGCAGACGTACACGACGGAAAAGTTCCGGGGCGAAGTGCGGGATGCCGGTGAAACCGAGGACTTCGCCTTCGGTGAAGGTGTCGCCAATCTGGATCGTGCCGTGGTTGTGCAGACCGATGATGTCGCCGGCAAACGCTTCTTCCAGTTGCTCACGCTCGGAAGAGAAGAACGTCAGCGCATCGCCGATCCGCACGTCTTTGCCGGTGCGCACGTGGCGCATCTTCATGCCTTTTTCGTACTTGCCCGAGCAGATCCGCATGAACGCGATACGGTCGCGGTGTTTCGGGTCCATGTTCGCCTGGATCTTGAACACGAAACCGGCGAATTTCTCTTCAATCGGCTCCACGGTGCGCTCGTTGGCGACACGGGCCAGAGGCTTCGGCGCCCAATTGACCACGGCGTCGAGCACGTGATCGACACCAAAGTTGCCCAGAGCGGTACCGAAGAACACAGGGGTCAGTTGGCCGTCGAGGAATTCCTGTTGATTGAATTCGTGACAGGCGCCCTGCACCAGTTCCAGCTGATCGACGAAGCGATCGTACTCATCGCCCAAATGCGCGCGCGCTTCGTCGGAATCGAGCTTCTCGATGATTCTGACTTCGGTGCGCTCGTGGCCGTGGCCGGCGGTGTAGACAATGATGTAGTCGTCGGCGAGGTGATAAACGCCTTTGAAATCGCGGTAGCAACCGATCGGCCAGGTGATCGGCGCAGCCTTGATCTTGAGCACCGCTTCGATTTCGTCGAGCAGTTCGATCGGGTCGCGGATGTCACGGTCGAGTTTGTTGATGAAGCTGACAATCGGCGTGTCGCGCAGACGGCAGACGTCCATCAGCGCGATGGTGCGTGGCTCGACCCCTTTACCGCCGTCGAGGACCATCAATGCCGAGTCGACCGCCGTCAGGGTGCGGTAGGTATCTTCGGAGAAGTCTTCGTGGCCCGGGGTGTCGAGCAGGTTGATCATGTGGTCGCGATACGGGAACTGCATGACCGACGTGGTAATGGAAATACCCCGCTGCTTTTCCATTTCCATCCAGTCGGAGGTGGCATGGCGGTCGGACTTGCGTGACTTCACCGTGCCCGCAATCGCAATCGCCTTGCCCATCAGCAAGAGCTTCTCGGTAATGGTGGTTTTACCGGCATCGGGGTGGGAAATAATGGCGAAAGTGCGGCGTTTCGCGACTTCGGCGGCCTGTTTGGTCATGGGAAATCGCCTGGCAGGTGATTCAAAAAAGGGCGGCGAGTATAGCCCAAAACACATCCTCCAAACCACCGTTCGCCCCATGTAGCAGCTGCCGAGCCCGCGAGGCTGCGTTCGGCGACGAAGTCGTCGTAAAACCAGACGCACGCTGTATCAGGCAGACCGCGAAAGGTGACTTGATGACAACTTTGACACCGGACCCAGCCTCACAGGCTCGGCCGCTGCTACATCGGGTAATCGAGATTTAAGGTGGCTAATTGCTGCCAAGTATGGAACCTTTTAAAAGGTGCAGACGTCCACTCCCCTGCTACAGAACTCGTACAGGGGCTGAAAAATCAGCAAGTTAGCCTGACGAGGCTGCGCTTATGGCTTGATCTCATGCGGTTTTACCAGCATGAAGAGCTGCTTCTCGCGAACGTTGATTGCCCCGGCAGCCAGTAATGGCATTGCCACAAGGGACTGCGTTCGCCGACCAAGAAAAAAAAGGAGTCCGCCTGTGGCTATTCGCTATGGCAAGGGGCTTATTGGAGGCGCGGTTGTCGTCGCTCTCCTGGCCCTGCTGGTCCATTGGATTGGCATCAACACGATCGAACATTACCGCGACGATTTGTTGTTTTACCTGCAAGCTCATCTGATTCTCGTCCTCGCTTCCATGCTGGCCGCCCTTGTAGTGGGCATTCCCGCCGGTATCTTCCTCAGCCGCCCGACCATGGTGGGCCGCGCTGAACGCTTCATGCAGATCTTCAACATCGGCAACACCGTGCCGCCTCTCGCCGTACTGGCCATCGCCCTGGGGATTCTGGGCATCGGCAGCGGTCCTGCGATCTTCGCCCTGTTCCTCGCCTCGCTGTTGCCGATCGTGCGCAATACCTATGAAGGCCTGAAAAACGTCCAGGGTTCCCTCAAGGAAGCCGCCGTCGGCATCGGCATGACGCCCAACCAAGTGTTGTGGCGAGTCGAATTGCCCAACGCCGTGCCGATCATCATCGGTGGCGTGCGCGTGGCACTGGCGATCAACGTCGGCACCGCACCGTTGGCCTTCCTGATTGGCGCCAACAGCCTGGGCAGCCTGATTTTCCCTGGCATTGCCCTGAACAATCAGCCGCAACTGTTGCTCGGCGCGGCGTGCACCGCCCTGCTGGCCTTGCTGCTCGACGGTCTGGTGACACTCACCAGCCGCCTCTGGCTCGAACGCGGCCTGCGCGCGTCTTAAGCCTCGGCAAAGGAATTGATATGAAACGATTGACCTTGTTACTGGGCTGCGCCCTGCTGTTCGCAGGATTTGCCCAAGCCGCTGAAAAACCGCTGATCCGCATCGGCGCCCGGGTGTTCACCGAACAGACCCTGCTGGCCGAAATCACTTCGCAATACCTGCGCACCAAAGGCTACGACACCCAAGTGACCGGCGGTCTGGGCAGCAACCTCGCCCGCAGCGCTCAGGAAAGCGGCCAACTGGACCTGCTTTGGGAATACACCGGCGTGTCGCTGGTGGCTTACAACCACATCACAGAAAAGCTCGACAGCGCGCAGTCTTACGCGAAGGTGAAAGAGCTCGACGCGCAAAAAGGCCTGGTCTGGCTCAGCCCGTCGAAGTTCAGCAATACCTACGCCCTGGCATTGCCGGACACCACGGCCAAAGCCTATCCGCAGATCAACACCATCAGCGAATTGAACACGGTGATGCAGGCAGAGGCGAAGACCAACCACCTCGTCGCCCTCGACACCGAGTTTGCCAACCGTTCCGACGGCATGGCCGGCATGGTCGAGCTCTATGGCATGAACCTGACCCGGAAAAACACGCGCCAGATGGACGCGGGCCTGGTCTACACCGCGCTGCGTAATGGCCAGGTGTTTGCCGGGCTGGTCTACACCACTGACGGTCGACTGAACGCTTTCAAACTCAAGCTGCTCGAAGACGACAAGCATTACTTCCCGGACTACACCGCCGCGCCAGTGGTGCGTCAGGTCTACCTCGACGCGCATCCCAAGTTGGCTGAAGAGCTCAAGCCGCTGGCCGAGCTGTTCGACGACGCGACCATGCGTGCGTTGAATGCGCGGGTCGATGTCGATCACGAAAGCCCGTCATCCGTTGCCGCAGATTTCCTGCGCCAGCATCCACTCAACTAAGAAGGAAAAGACATGGAATTTCTGAACGCCTTTTCCCATCTCGACTGGCCGCTGGTGCTGCAACTGACCTGGCAGCACATCACGCTGGTCGGCATCGCCGTGACTTTGGCCATCGTCGTCGGCGTGCCGCTGGGCGTGTTGATGACGCGCTTCCCGTCGCTGGCTGGCCCGTTGCAAGCGAGCGCCACGGTGCTGCTGACCGTGCCGTCGATCGCGCTGTTCGGTTTGCTGCTGCCGTTCTACTCCAAGTTCGGCCAGGGCCTGGGCCCGATGCCGGCGATCACTGCAGTGTTCCTCTATTCGCTGCTGCCGATCATGCGCAACACCTATTTGGCGCTGACCGGCGTCGAGCCGGGCATTCGTGAAGCCGCGCGCGGCATCGGCATGACCTTCGGCCAGCGCTTGCGCATGGTTGAACTGCCGATTGCGGTGCCAGTGATTCTCGCTGGCGTACGCACCGCCGTGGTCATGAACATCGGTGTCATGACCATCGCCGCGACCATCGGCGCCGGTGGCCTCGGTGTCCTCATTCTCGCTTCAATCAGCCGCAGCGACATGTCGATGCTCATCGTCGGCGCCGTGCTGGTCAGTCTCCTGGCCATCTTCGCCGACCTGCTTCTGCAATGGCTGCAACGCACGCTGACTCCAAAAGGATTACTCAAATGATCGAACTTCAAAACCTCAGCAAGACCTTCCAAAGCAACGGCAAAGATGTGAAAGCCGTGGACTCGGTAAGCCTGACCGTCAATGAAGGCGAAATCTGTGTGTTCCTCGGGCCATCGGGCTGCGGCAAAAGCACTACGCTGAAAATGATCAACCGCTTGATCAAGCCGACTTCCGGCAAGATCCTGATCAACGGCGAAGACACCACCGACCTCGACGCCGTGACCCTGCGCCGCAACATCGGTTATGTGATCCAGCAGATCGGTCTGTTCCCGAACATGACCATCGAAGAAAACATCACCATCGTTCCGCGCCTGCTGGGCTGGGACAAACAGAAATGCCACGACCGCGCCCGCGAGTTGATGAGCATGATCAAGCTTGAGCCCAAGCAGTATCTGACGCGTTACCCGCGTGAGTTGTCCGGCGGCCAGCAACAGCGGATCGGCGTGATTCGCGCACTGGCGGCGGATGCGCCGCTGTTGCTGATGGATGAGCCGTTCGGCGCGGTCGACCCGATCAACCGCGAGATGATCCAGAACGAGTTCTTCGAGATGCAGCGCGCGCTGAACAAGACCGTGATCATGGTCAGCCACGACATCGACGAGGCGATCAAGCTCGGCGACAAGATTGCGATCTTCCGCGCTGGCAAGCTGTTGCAGATCGACCACCCGGACACGCTGCTCGCACACCCGGCGGACGACTTTGTCAGCAACTTCGTCGGCCAAGACAGCACGCTCAAGCGTCTGTTGCTGGTGAAGGCTGAAGACGCTGCGGACAACGCGCCGTCGGTGAGCCCGGAAACCCCGGTGGCCGAGGCGCTGGAGCTGATGGACGAACTGGACCGTCGTTACGTGGTGGTCACCGATGGCGAGAACAAGGCGCTCGGTTATGTCCGTCGTCGCGACTTGCACCGCCAGACCGGTACGTGCGCGCAATACCTGCGCGAGTTCAACGCCACGGCGGCGTTCGACGAGCATTTGCGCATCCTGTTGTCGCGCATGTACGAGTTCAACCGCTCGTGGCTGCCGGTGATGGACGCCGAACGGGTGTTCCTCGGTGAAGTGACGCAGGAATCGATTGCCGAGTACCTGAGTTCGGGTAAATCGCGTGGCGGCAAGACCAGCATCGTTTCGCCGGCCGAGACCGCTGTCGCCTGATCTGACCCTGTGGAAAAACAGCTCCCTGTGGCGAGGGGGCTTGCCCCCGTTGGGCTTGCCCCCGTTGGGCCGCGAAGCGGTCCTGAAAGCGGAGAATGCGGTTGTTTTGATGACCGCATGATCTGGTTTTACGACTGCTGCGCAGCCGAACGGGGGCAAGCCCCCTCGCCACAAAAGCAATGCAATCCCTTCAAAAATCCCTGTTCAGGGAACATCACACTGTCACGCAGGTCGGTTACATCAGTACCTGTGGGGCATCACACGACGAAAGCATGCAAAAACGCGACATTTTTTGTTGCATCTCATCCCCCTCACGCCCTAAAGTTCGCGCCGAACGTCCATGCTGGAAACGATCCATCCGGCTCAAGTACTGACGACGAGACAGCAAGGTCCCCCGAGGCGCAGCGCCCGGGAGACCTTTTTGCTTTCGGCGACATGCCTTGGGAAGTAGGCGAACCAAAGTGGGGATACGGAGGGCGTTCATTTGCACCCATTGATCAATCAGTTTGCCACCAGGAGTTCCCAGCATGTCGATCAACGTCGATGACTATTTCGAGCGCGAAACCTTCCAGAAAATGAAGGCGTTCGCCGACAAGCAAGAAACCCCGTTCGTGGTGATCGACACCGCGATGATCAGTAAGGCCTACGACGACCTGCGCGCCGGTTTCGAATTCGCCAAGGTCTACTACGCCGTCAAAGCCAACCCGGCGGTGGAAATCATCGACCTGCTCAAGGACAAAGGCTCGAACTTCGACATCGCCTCGATCTACGAGCTCGACAAAGTGATGAACCAGGGCGTTGGCCCGGATCGCATCAGCTACGGCAACACCATCAAGAAATCCAAAGACATTCGCTACTTCTACGACAAGGGCGTGCGCCTGTACGCGACCGACTCCGAAGCCGACCTGCGCAACATTGCCAAGGCTGCGCCGGGTTCGAAAGTCTACGTGCGCATCCTCACCGAAGGCTCGACCACGGCTGACTGGCCACTGTCGCGCAAATTCGGCTGCCAGACCGACATGGCCATGGACCTGCTGATCCTCGCCCGCGACCTCGGCCTGGTGCCTTACGGCATCTCGTTCCACGTCGGTTCGCAACAGCGCGACATCAGCGTCTGGGACGCCGCGATTGCCAAGGTCAAAGTGATCTTCGAGCGTTTGAAAGAAGAAGACGGCATCGTCCTCAAGCTGATCAACATGGGCGGCGGCTTCCCGGCCAACTACATCACCCGCACCAACAGCCTGGAAACCTACGCCGAAGAAATCATCCGTTTCCTCAAGGAAGACTTCGGTGACGACTTGCCGGAAATCATTCTCGAACCGGGCCGTTCGTTGATCGCCAACGCCGGCATTCTGGTCAGCGAAGTGGTGTTGGTTGCGCGTAAGTCGCGTACTGCCGTCGAGCGTTGGGTTTATACCGATGTGGGCAAGTTCTCCGGCCTGATCGAAACCATGGACGAAGCCATCAAGTTCCCGATCTGGACCGAGAAGAAAGGCGAGATGGAAGAAGTGGTTATCGCCGGCCCGACTTGCGACAGCGCCGACATCATGTATGAAAACTACAAGTACGGTCTGCCGCTGAACCTGGCGATTGGTGATCGTATGTACTGGTTGTCGACCGGTGCCTACACCACCAGTTACAGCGCCGTCGAGTTCAATGGCTTCCCGCCGCTGAAGTCGTTTTACGTGTAACTGACGTTTCGGATTACCGCGCGTGATAAAAAACCCATGACAGTGTCATGGGTTTTTTTATCGCACAGGTTTTGTCAGAAGACTCTGGCCATCTTCAACAGCTGGTCAGACATTGATTTGACTTCATTCAGTGAGCCGGTGATCAACGGCATCGATGCCTTGGCGCGCATCATTGTTTGATGTGGATGATGAGTGGCCAGCGACTGCTTGGCTTCATCAAGCATATAAGTCCAGCGATAACAGAAATCGCTGAGATTGCCGACGGCAATACTGACCTTTCGGTAAAGGTCATTCAAACGGTCCATGTGCGCCTCGGCCATTTGCCGCCGTTGCCATTGCGGATACGGTTGGCCTGGATCGTAGTCCATACCGGGCAATCCGATCCGACCCAAAGTGTAATAAGCCTCAATCTTGGACATCGGCCCCTCGGTGCTTAACGGCAATGTCAGTGATTCAATGAACCGAATGAAAATACTATGGATCGATGCTTCAAGTTGAGTCACCTGCACCTTGAAGTCGGTCACTGCATTTTGGCAACGTTCAAGCCGCGCATAGAGTTCGCGCAGCACCTCAATGATATTGGCACGCGGTGCATTGCCCCAGCCGGTAGACCTGACCACCGCAAACTGCAGAGGATCAATCGCCGAAATTGCCGAACGCCGATTCGCGCTGACACTGACAATCATCTGAAACTGGCGAATGAAGCCACTCACCTCTTCCAACGTCCGGGCGGATACTTTGCCCAGGCAAGGCACGGTAATACCGATTGCGCGCCAACACACAGCGTTGTCACGCGCGACCTGGATCAGTGCCTGAGAATCGGGCCGTGGCAGCAATGTGTGCCCGGAGCGGGCGATTGAATCTGAAAACCGGTTGATCTCTTGAAGTGAAGTGGGCAAGTCGTTCAAGAAAACAACGTATTGCTTTAACGAGGCAAAATTCTTTTCTGCCAATAAATAATCCAGCATTAGTCTCTCCTTGACCTGATAAAACCTCGACTGCCAGCGTCAAGTTCCACACTGGCAGCGCGAGATCAATGGTGGATCAACGCATTGGCATCGATACTGGCGCAAGAAACCTGATGAACAACGCTGCCTGAGCCTTGAATGCGTTGGTCATAGTTTCGATATCGGTGAATTGCGCCGGAGCGGTGGCGGTCAGAAATTGCTGATAGGCGTTCACTGCGCCGCCGTAGATATCGGCATATGTCTGGCGCGAGTCTTCAATCAAAAGAATGGCCTGCAAATACTTCATCCTGCCTAGCGAGGCCTGAATGATCGAGTTCTCGACATCGATCTTCTCGACTTGGGCATCAATCTTCAGTTTCAACTTGTCGCTCTCACGAAGCATGTCGATGAAAGCGATCGACTTGCTCGCGTCGATCAACGTTTTCTTCAATTGTTCGATTGCCATCATCACCAATTGTATCTCTGGAGGCGCAAGGCCTAACTGAGTGACTTTACTCAGCGTCAGTTCAATATCCTTGGCAAGGTCTTCGATGCCTGCCTTTTGCAGCGTAGCAACGGCATCGGAAAGGATTTGACGTTCATCTCGCAGAGCCTGCAACTGTACTTGCAGCTCAGCGAGTTGGTCTTTCGCGACTTGTTCGTCGTGAGCAAAATCAGCAAGGTAAGTCTGGACCAGACGACGATCAAACGAATCGCTGATGTTCCCAAGACATCCCTGAAGCCTGGCCGAATGAACTTTGATGGTCGCGGCTGCGCGTTGCAGAAGTTGCCGGCGATCACCGTCAATTTCTTCGATCACTAGAGGGTCGCTTTCGCCCAAGCGTTCCTGTTCCAGGCTTTCAAGTGACTCCAGCAATGTTTCGAGTTCGTATTTACTGGTTTGGCTAGCGCTCTGTAACGCGCTGCTGCTCTGGCCGACCTCTTTGACGGTGCTATCGAAGCGACCAAACAAATCCGGCAAATAACCGAGTTTTACCTGCCAGCCGTGTGCCTGAGTGCGGGCACCACGCATTTGTCCGTGACTGGCACTCAAGGTCGCCAGATCCAACGGTGGATAAGCGGCGTTAAATAAACTGACAACTTTCATCGAGCGTGCTCCCATCAGGTTATTGCGCGAATATTCTTCCTGAGCTTCCTTGAACACCTGAATCAGCGCGTCGGCATCGGTCTCGATTTTCTTCCATGGATTGACCACTAGCCTGAATTGCGTAATGAACTGCCGCAGGGACAATGCGTTATTGATGGTGGCAATAGCTTTGGAAGAATTTTCAACGGCGATGTACAAGAGATTCCAGGTATAGATGAGGTTTTTCGTTGCAATGTCGGCATCGATCGCCACGATCTCCAGACTTTGCAAGTCATGCTTTACTCGCGCCAAAGAACCCAGCGTCTGATTCATGTTATTGAGTCGCGAAATGTCTTGGTCCTGGACCGCATACAGCTCATTACGCGCCGCCCGGATGTTCTCCGCCTCAACCCCCATATAGATGGCCATCGCCAAACCAACTACGTTCATACCCGCTGCCGCTTTCAGTGCTTCCTGGACGGCGGCCTTGTACTCGGTATTCTTCAGTTCGATTTCCTTGGCGCGATCATCAATTTGCGTCTGGAGCCTTTTGATCTCTGCCGACAAGGTATTCTTCTGGATCAAACCAACTCTGTGTTGGATGCCGGGCAGAATATATTCCTGAAGATCCGAACCAAACGCATCGAGGTCGGTCTTGATACCTTTGGTAACTTGCAGGTTTTTCTCGACCTCTTCGAAGATTCGATCAAGGAAATAACCCAAGTCACTCAGCGTATCGCTCTCCAGTTGAAGACCGGGAAACTTGTCACCCAACTCAAGCTCCACCAGCCTGAGTTGTTCAAGGGTTTTAACATCCCGTGCGTCCAACAGTTTTCCAGCCCTGACGTCGGAATAAACCTCTTCAATTGAAGCACTGTAAGTCAACATGCTTGTAGCAAAGTTACTGAGACCACGACCGGTCATCATGATGCGTTCGCGCAAGTCCGTCCAACGCGCGGCATGGTTGTGAGTATTGAGGAACGTGGTCAGGAAATCCGCAGGCGACAGGCCCGGCCCGCCATCTTGACCGACACCGAAGCGCAAGTAATCGG
Organism: Pseudomonas sp. 43NM1; assembly: GCF_002836905.1. Classification (NCBI taxonomy): domain Bacteria; kingdom Pseudomonadati; phylum Pseudomonadota; class Gammaproteobacteria; order Pseudomonadales; family Pseudomonadaceae; genus Pseudomonas; species Pseudomonas sp. 43NM1. Next base: position 25,004 of record NZ_MKGS01000155.1, read on the forward strand.
TCACATCTTTCAAGTTGCGCGGGAGTCTGAAAGCCGCCGCTTGATACTTGTGCAGGTCGATAATTTGTTTCTTGGTCAACAACAGTCCCGTGGCGCGGACTTCGCTGTTGGCGTCTGACGCCGAAGCATTGATCAAGCGTGCCGGAGCCTCTGCCGCGTACTGCATGATCTGATCGGGAGACGCGTTCTTCAGGGCACCATCCCACAAGTTATTCGCAGACATAATTATTCCTTTAATTAGTCAAAATGAGTTATCAAACAATAAAATGCGCAGCGGGAGTTTAAACTGAACCCAAACTTCGCGATCTGAATAGAACACAACATGACACGACGCAGAAGTGCGGAATCAAGAAGATATATTTATAAAAGATTCCAACTAACTATTATTGGCAGGGAAGCCAGTTGTCACTCGCCCAGTTGCTTGGCCGCCCGAGCGCGATATTCCACCGCCATGGCTTGCACTTGCGCGTGCGGCGCGCTCGACAATGTTTGTGCAGCGTTAACCAGAAACTCCGAATGCCCCGCGAGCATTGCCCGGCGATACCACTCCAGGGCTTCTTCGATGTGCGAGAGTTCCACCAGAACGCTGGCGTAACTGAACTGCCCACGAAAATCGCCGCCCAGCGCCGAACGTCTATACCAGTCAAACGCGGTCACCGGATCGGCCGGGCAATACCGGCCCTCTTCCAGATAACGCCCGAGCAAGTTCATCGATTTCGCATGGCCCAACTCCGCCGCGCAGCGATACAGGCTCAACGCTTGCGCCTGATCTTCAACAACGCCGCGCCCGGTCGCCAGCAGGTTGGCGTAGTTGTACATCGCCCAATCCAGGCCGCTTTCAGTCGCAACACGATAATGCGCGGCGGCAATCGGAGCATCGGCAGTGCAACCCCAGCCATGCTCGTGGCAGCGCCCGAGCATGTTGCGCGCCATCAGATGACCGCCGTTGGCGGCGATGGCGAACCAGCGCACGGCCAGCGGCTGATCCTGCGCGATGCCCAGCCCGTCGAGGAGGATTTGCCCGAGCAAGGCCTGTGCGTCGAGCACGCCTTCACGCGCGGCGATCAGGATTGCCTGGGCGGCGCGCGCCGGGCTCTCTTCGAGCATGGCTTTGAGCTGGTCGCCGTCGAGGACTTCCTCGCGGCGCAAATGGAAGGTCATACCTCGACCCAGCGCCGCAGCAAGTTGTGATAGGTGCCGGTGAGGCGGATCAGCGAAGGATGGTCGGGGATGTCCTGGGTCAGTTGCTGGATCGCGCCGTCCATTTCATAGAGCAAGGCGCGTTGGCTGTCTTCGCGGACCAGGCTTTGCGTCCAGAAAAACGCGGCATAACGCGCGCCGCGCGTGACGGCGTTGACCTTGTGCAAACTGCTGCCGGGGTACAGGACCATGTCGCCGGCCGGTAACTTCACGCGTTGCGTGCCGAAGGTGTCGTGGATTTCCAGTTCGCCGCCGTCGTAATCCTCCGGCTCGCTGAAAAACAGCGTCGCCGACAAGTCGGTGCGCACCCGCTCGATGCTGCCCTTGGGCTGACGCACGGCGTTGTCGATATGAAAGTCGAAACTGCCGCCCGCCGTGTAGCAATTCAGCAACGGCGGGAACACCTTGTGCGGCAGCGCCGCCGACATGAACTGCGGGTTGGCCCACAACCGCTCAAGCAGCGCCGCGCCGATTTCCTTGGCCAGCGGATGACCTTCAGGCAGCTGCAAGTTGTGTTTGGCTTTGGCCGACTGGAAACCCGCGGTGATTTTGCCGTCGGCCCAATCGGCCTGCTCCAGCGCCTCGCGAATGCGCTGCACTTCTTCTTTCGCGAACACGCCGGGAATGTGCAGCAACATGACAACGACACCAGAACTCGAAGGGGCGCCAATGGTATTGATTCTTATTGACTGTGTAAAACCCCGCAGACGAACGAATCAGCAGAAACCGTAAGGATAAATTGTAAAGAATGTAAATTCGTCTCAAATAGCAACGTTTCGCAATTGATACAAATACCTGTTTACCCTATATTCCGCGACCTCAAATCCTTGGGGAGGGGAATTCCAATGTCACGCCAACAACCACAATTACCGGTCAATTCACCGCGCTTGCTCGCGTCTGCAATTGGCGTGGCGATCACTGCCGGCTCTGCTGGCCACATGGTTTTCGCTGCCGAGCCGACTGACGAAAAAGCACCGGGCAATGCGATTTCCCTCGACGCTACCGCGATCACTGGCGAAGCCCAGGACGCGACAACGTATAACGTCGAAAAAGCCTCCTCGCCCAAGTACACCGCCCCGTTGGTGGACACGCCGCGCTCGGTCACGGTGATTCCGCAACAAGTGCTCAAGGACACCGGCGCACTGAACATGCAGGACGCGCTGCGCACCGTTCCGGGCATCACTTTCGGTGCCGGTGAAGGTGGCAACCCGCAGGGCGACCGGCCGTTCATTCGTGGTTTTGACGCCCAGGGCGATACCTATCTGGATGGCGTGCGCGATACCGGTTCGCAGAGCCGCGAAATCTTCGCCGTCGAATCGATTGAAGTCAGCAAGGGCCCGAACTCCGCCATCGGCGGTCGCGGCGCGGCAGGCGGCACCATCAACCTGGTGAGCAAAAAAGCGCACCTCGGCAATTCGTTTGACGGTGGTTACACCTTCGGTTCCGACCAGACTCAGCGTTACACCGTGGACGGCAACTATCAGTTCTCCGACAGCGCCGCCGGCCGTCTGAACCTGATGAGCCACGAAAGCAATGTCGCTGGCCGCGACAAAGTCGATTACGACCGCTGGGGCATCGCGCCTTCGCTGGCATTCGGCTTGGGCACCGACACCCGCGTCAACCTCGATTACTACCATCTGGAAAGCAACGACACGCCAGACTCGGGCATTCCGTACTCGATCCCGACTGCCGGTTCGGCTGCGCGGACCAAGTCCAACCCGGACAAACCGAATGCCGGCGGCGACCACAACAATTTCTACGGCCTCGACCGTGACTTCCGCAAGGGCCGCACCGACACCGCGACCTTCGCCATCGAGCACGATTTGAGCGACGCGCTGACCGTCAAGAACACCCTGCGCCACGGCAGCAGCATGCAGGATTACATCCTCACCCAGCCCGACGACAGCAAGGGCAACGTCAACAATGGCAGCGTCTGGCGCCGGGCCAACACCCGCGTGAGCAACACCGAAACCACCACCAACCAGACCGATCTGTTTGGCGACGTGTACATCGCCGGGTTCAAGAACAGCTTCTCGACCGGCATCGAGTTCAGCCGCGAGGAAAGTCAGAAGTCTTCGTACAGCGTCAACACCGACACGACGCCGCGCACTGCTGCCGCGACCACCAACTGCAACCCGGGATTGATCGGCGCACCGAGCGGCTACAACTGCACCTCGCTGGCCAATCCAAACCCCAACGATCCGTGGAACGGCGCGATCTCGCGCAACTACGCCGGCACCGACACCAAGGCCAATACCTACGCGCTGTACGTGTTCGACACGCTGGAATTGTCTGATCAGTGGCTGGTGAACATGGGCCTGCGCTACGACCATTTCGACACCCAGTACAAAACCTACAACGGCGCCGGCGCGACCACGGCCAAGGGCGATGACGTCAGCGAATTCGTCACCGGGCAGTTCGGCGTGGTCTACAAGCCTGCCGAAAACGGCAGCATCTACGCGTCTTACGCCACTTCGGCGACACCACCGGGGGCGACACTCGGCGAAGGCATGGACGGCAACCCGCTGGGCGGCTCGACCGATCGCAGCGGCAATTTGCTGAGCAGCGACATGGAGCCGGAAACCACCAAGAACTACGAAGTCGGCACCAAGTGGGATTTCCTCGACGAGCGCCTGTCGCTGACCGCCGACATCTTCCGCACCGAGAAGGACAACGCTCGCGTGCAAGTCGACACCACGTCGTATGAAAACGCCGGCACCACCCGCGTGCAAGGTGTCGAACTGTCGGCGACCGGCAAGCTCACCGATAAATGGCAGGTGTTCGCCGGTTACGCGTTCATGGACAGCGAGCAAGTCGACGGCGGCCCGCTGGGCAAGGCCAACGATGGCAATCAGCTGCCGAACACGCCGAAAAACAGCGCCAGCCTGTGGACCACTTACCAGGTCACGCCGAAGCTGACCATCGGTGGCGGCGCGTTCTATGTTGATGAGGTTTTCGGCAGCGTCGCCAACACGACGATGGTTGATTCCTACGTTCGCTACGACGCGATGGCCGCTTACAAGCTGAGCAAAAACGTCGATCTGCAATTGAACGTGCAAAACCTCACCGACGAAACCTACTACGACAAAGCGTTCTCGACCCACTTCGCCAACCAGGCCGCCGGTCGCACCGCATTGCTGAGCACCAACTTCCACTTCTGATTCGTCCAGGAGTGGCCTCTGTGGCGAGGGGGCTTGCCCCCGCTGGACTGCGCAGCGGTCCCATAATCTGCAAGCGTGGCCTGTCAGATGTCTCAGATGCAGATCATGGGGTCGCTGCGCGACCCAACGGGGGCAAGCCCCCTCGCCACATTGGTGTGTTCGCCACAGGAAGTCGCTGTGGCGGTAATCGCCCCGTTCATCCAGGTGAACGGGGCTTTTGCGCGTAATAAAGAATGTTTCTCGACAACCCACGGCATAATGCGCGCCGTGATGACTATTTTCGAACGAACAAGGCGAGCGACGTGTTGAAGAAAACCCTGTTCCAGTTGCACTGGTTTTTTGGCATCAGCGCCGGACTGATCCTGGCCCTGATGGGCATCACCGGGGCAACGGTATCGTTTCAGGATGAAATCCTGCGGGCGCTCAATCCTTCTGTGTTGCAGGTGGAAAAACAGGTCGCCGGGGTCCTGCCGCCGGCCGAATTGGTCGAGCGCGTCGAAGCCGCGTCCGGCAAAAAAGTCTCGATGCTCTGGGTCGAGACCGACAGCGGCAACGCTGCCCGCGTGGTCTTCACCCCGCCACCGGGCGAACGTCGCGGCGAGATGCGCTACTTCAACCCGTACACCGCCGAATTCATGGGCGACGCCACCGGCCAGGGCTTCTTCGGCTTCGTCCTGCAACTGCACCGCTTCCTCGCAATCGGCGACACCGGTCGGCAAATCACCGGCGCGTGCACGCTGATCCTTGTGTTCTTCTGGCTCTCCGGGCTGTACCTGCGCTGGCCGCGCCAATGGAACAAATGGCGCGCTTGGCTGACCCTCGACTGGAAGAAAAAGGGCCGCAGTTTCAACTGGGATTTGCACTCGGTGGCGGGCACCTGGTGCATGCTGTTTTACCTGTTGGCGGCGCTGACCGGGTTGACCTGGTCTTACGAGTGGTTCAACAAAGGCGTGACGCAATTGTTGTCGGACGCGCCGCAAAACGAGCGCGTGCGCAACCGTGGTCCGGCGCCGAGCGGCCCGGCGCCTACTGCCGATTACGCGGCCATGTGGAGCAGCATCTACAGCGCCGCCGGCCCGCAACTGTCCGCTTACAACATCCGCATGCCGCCCGTGGCCGGCCAACCGGCGACCGTGTTCTATCTGCTGAACACTTCGCCGCATGACCGCGCGCTGAACCAGATCAGCCTCGACCCGGCCACCGGCATCGTCAAACGCCATGATCGCTACAGCGACAAGAGCCTCAAGGCGCAGTTGCTGACAAGCATTTACGCGCTGCACACCGGCAGTTATTTCGGCATCGTCGGGCGGATTATCCTGACCCTGACCGCGCTGAGCATGCCGCTGTTTTTCGTCACCGGTTGGTTGCTGTACCTCGACCGTCGGCGCAAGAAACGCCAGATCAAGGATGCGCGCCAAGGCCTGGTGCAGCCGGGCAGCGATGCGCCGGCGTGGCTGATCGGTTTCGCCAGTCAGAGCGGCTTCGCCGAGCAATTGGCCTGGCAGACCGCCGGCCAGTTACAGGCCGCCGGATTGCCGGTGAAGGTTGCGCCGCTGGCCAATGTCAGCGAGCAGGATCTGCTTGATTCCAGCAACGCGCTGTTTGTGGTCAGCACCTTCGGCGACGGCGAGGCGCCGGACAGTGCTCGTGGTTTCGAGCGCAAAGTGCTGGGCCGGGCGTCGAGCCTGCAAAGCCTGAACTACGCGGTGCTCGGCCTCGGTGATCGGCAGTATCAGCACTTCTGCGGTTTCGCCCGGCGCTTGCATAACTGGCTTGGCGAACATGGCGGCAAGACCTTGTTCGCGCCGGTGGAAGTCGACAGCGGCGACCCCTACGCCTTGCGTCACTGGCAGCAGCAATTGGGCCTGCTGACCGGACAGGCGCCCGTGGACACTTGGCAAGCGCCGAGCTACGACAACTGGACGCTGACCCGCCGCAAACTGATGAACCCGGACAGCAGCGGTGCGCCGGTGTACCTGATCGGCCTGAGCGCGCCGAACACCAGCAGTTGGCTGGCCGGCGATCTGGTGGAAGTGATGCCGCGCAATTGCCCGTGGGCCATCGAGCATTTCCTCGACGGGCTGGGCATTGATGGTCGCGCGATGGTCGAACTCGATGGCCTCGCGCAACCGCTGGATCAGGCACTCGCCACCCGCCAATTGCCCGAGAACCGCGCGCATTTGGTCGGTCTGCATGCGCAGGCCCTGGTGCAGGCATTGGTGCCGCTGGCGATGCGCGAATACTCCATCGCCTCGATTGCCGCTGACGGCATTCTGGAACTGATCGTGCGCCAGGAACTGCACCCCGACGGCAGCCTGGGCATCGGTTCTGGCTGGCTGACTGAACACGCGCCCGTGGGCGGCAGCATCAGTATGCGGGTGCGGCGCAACAGCAGTTTCCATCTGCCGGTCGAGCCAGTGCCGATGATTCTGTTGGGCAACGGCACCGGACTCGCCGGGCTGCGCAGCTTGCTCAAAGCGCGGATTGCCGATGGCCAGCAACGCCATTGGCTGCTGTTTGGCGAGCGCAATCGCGAGCATGACTTTTTGTGCCGCGACGAGCTTGAAGGCTGGTTGATCGAGGGTGATCTGGAACGCCTCGATCTGGCGTTTTCGCGCGATCAGGAGGAGAAGGTTTACGTTCAGGATCGCTTGCGTGAATCGGTGGACCTGTTGCTGAAATGGCTGGATGAGGGCGCCGTGATCTACATCTGCGGCAGCTTGCAGGGTATGGCTTCCGGCGTGGATCACGTGCTCAACGAACTGCTCGGGATTGAAGCGGTAGACCGCTTGATCGAACAAGGCCGCTACCGCCGCGACGTCTATTAAGGCGCCCCCTCACCCTAACCCTCTCCCCAAAGGGGCGAGGGGACTGACCGAGGTGTTCTTAGAGCTACATCGACCTGAAACATCGAGTCGACCTCAGGTCTTTAAACAACGCAAATCTGCCTTTCCTCCTCCCCACCGGGGAGAGGGGGCTGACTGAGAAGCTCTTTGAGCTACATCGACCTGAAATATCGAGTCGAAGTCATGTTCTGAAAACATGCGGCTTCGAGCCGAACCCCGACCTCGAAAACGATAGAGATCGGCCCCCTTTCCCCCTCTCCCCTCTGGGGAGAGGGTTGGGGTGAGGGGTCGATTTCAAGCCAAACGCCAAAACTCTGCCTACAGTAAAACCTCCATCCCCTTCACACGGACGTGAAGCATGCTCACCCGCCCTACCCTCGACCAGCGCCAATTCGCCCGTCAATTACGCGCTAACCAAACCGACTGCGAACTCCTGCTCTGGCAGAAGTTGCGCGCCCGACAAATCGCCAATCTGAAATTTCGTCGGCAGTTTCCATGCCCGCCGTATGTGCTGGATTTCTACTGTGCCGAATTGAAACTGGCGATAGAACTTGATGGTGGGCAGCACTATGAAACCTCGGGCAGGATTCATGATCAGCGGCGCACGCTCTACCTGCGGCAGAGAGGGATTGAGGTTGTCAGGTTCAGTAATCTGGAGGTGATTGAGCGGATGAGTGATGTGTTGGAACAGATCATCAGGATTGCTGCGAATCGAATGCGGTGATTCTGATCTGGAATCGCCCCTCACCCCAGCCCTCTCCCCAAAGGGGAGAGGGAGCCGACCGAGGTGTCTTGCGCTATGCATCGACCTGAAAGATCGAGCCGAACTCAGGTTTTGAAAACGATAGAGATCAGCCCCCTCTCCCCAAAGGGGCGAGGGGACTGACCGAAGTGTCTTGCGCTACACATCGACCTGAAAGATCGAGTCGATCTCATGTTCTGAAAACAAGCGGCTTCGAGCCGAACCCCGACCTCGAAGACGACAGAGATCGGCCCCCTTTCCCCCTCTCCCCTCTGGGGAGAGGGTTGGGGTGAGGGGTGGCTTTTGAAATCGAAGAAGATCAAACCGGCTGCAACCTCTGTTCAAACACGCTCACCCCATCCAGATCCCGCAACACCACGCTCATTTCGCCGCTCTGCCCTTCGATGTTCACTTCGCCGAAGAACTGAAATCCGGCAAACGGCGAGGTGTTTTGTGCGGGAGGGGCTTTCTCGAACACCACTTCCGGGCCAAAAGTTTTATCCAGTGGATTCGGCCCGAAGCTGCCGGCATTCAACGGCCCGGCGACGAATTCCCAGAACGGCTCAAAGTCCTGAAACGCCGCGCGGTCGGGGTGGTAATGGTGCGCGGCGCAGTAATGCACATCGGCCGTCAGGAACACGAAATTGCGCACCTTCTGCGCGCGCAGGTAACCGAGCAATTCGGCGATTTCCAACTCGCGGCCCTGCGCCGGTCCCGGGTCGCCATTGGCCACCGCTTCCCACCGCGTGACGCCCGCGCTGACCTCGCCATCCGGCACACCGAGGCCAATCGGCATGTCCGCGGCAATGACTTTCCACTGCGCGGTCGAGGCTTGCAGCGACGTCTTCAGCCAGTCGAGTTGTTCGCGTCCGAGGAATGGTTTGGCGGCGCCAAGGTTGTCGTCATTCGCCTCGCGATAGCTGCGCATGTCCAGCACAAACACATCGAGCAGCGGCCCGTAACCGAGCTTGCGATAGATCCGCCCGCCGTTGTCAGCGCTCTGCAAACGCATCGGCGCGTATTCGAGCCAGGCCTGGCGCGCACGGCCGACCAGGCTGTGGATATCTTTGCTCTTGTAGCGCTCATCGAGTTGCTTGCCCGGCGACCAATTGTTCACCACTTCGTGGTCGTCCCACTGCCAGATCTGCGGCACTTCGGCGTTGAAGCGGCGGACGTTTTCGTCCATCAGGTTGTAGCGATAGTTGCCGCGATAGTCGTCGAGGGTTTCGGCGACATGGCTTTTCGCTTCGCTGGTGATGTTGCGCCACACCCGGCCATTTTCGGTGGTCAGTTGCGCCGGCACCGGGCCGTCGGCGTAGATGGTGTCGCCGCTGTGGATAAAGAAGTCCGGCAGACGCAGGCGCATCGCTTCGTAGATACGCATGCCACCAATGTCCGGGTTGATCCCGAAACCCTGGCCGACGGTATCGCCGCTCCAGACAAACCGCAGGTCACGCCGGGCCGTCGGCACGCTGCGCAAATGACCGAACCACGGCTCGCTGGCGACGCCGCTTTGCGCGTCTTCAAAATGCACACGGTAGAAAATCGCCTGATCGGCGGGCAGGCCGCTGAGTTCGACGCGGGCGGTGAAGTCGGTGCGCGCGTCGGCCAGCGGCGAGACGAAACGTCGGGGGTTGGTGAACAGGCTGCGGGTGTCCCATTCCACCACCATCCGCGCCGGCCGGTGGCTGCGGCTCCAGACCATCGCGCGGTCGCCGAGCAAATCGCCGGACTGCACGCCGTCGGTGAGTTGCGGGCGATCCTGAACCGAGGCGATCACCGCTGGCGCCAGGCCCGGCAACAACAACCCGGCGCCGACCGCCTGAATGACGCGACGGCGACCGAGATCGAATTCGCTCATGGTGTTCTCCCTGAGAAAAGGAAAACTTAAGCATGTGCAGATGAAACCGCTGTGACACCCCACATCCCTTGTAGGAGCGAGGCTTGCCCGCGAAGGCGATCCAACAGTCAGCACATGTGTTGAATGCTAAACCGTCTTCGCGGGCAAGCCTTGCTCCTACAGAACAGGGGTGTCAGGCGTTGACCGGTTCTACCGCCAATTCCACCACTTCCGGCCGTTTCAGCAGTGCATACGTCACCGCCGTCAGCAGACTCCCGGCGACAATCGCCAGCAGATACAGCAGCGCGTGGTTGATCGCATTCGGGATCAGCAGGACGAACAAACCGCCGTGCGGCGCCATCAGCTTGCAGCCGAAATACATCGACATCGCACCGGTCAGCGCGCCACCGGCGATGCTCGCCGGAATCACCCGCAACGGGTCCTTGGCAGCAAACGGAATCGCCCCTTCGGAGATAAAGCACAGGCCCAGTACAAACGCCGCTTTACCGGCCTCGCGTTCAGTCTGGGCGAACTTGCGTCGGGCAATGAACGTGGCGATGCCGAGGCCAATCGGCGGCACCATGCCGGCGGCCATGGTCGCGGCCATCGGCGCATAACTCTGCGAGGCCAACAGCCCCACCGAGAACGCATAAGCCGCCTTGTTGATCGGCCCGCCCAAGTCCACGCACATCATCCCGCCGAGCAACACACCGAGGAGAATCGCGTTGGTGGTGCCCATGCTGTCGAGGAAATGCGTCAGCGCTTCGAGCATCCCGGCGACCGGTTTGCCGACCACGTAAATCATCACCAGGCCGGTGAACAGACTCGCCAGCAACGGGATGATCAGAATCGGTTTCAGCGCTTCAAGACTTTGCGGCAAACGCGCATAACGATTGATCGCCTGCGCCGCGTAACCGGCAATGAAACCGGCAATGATCCCGCCGATAAAACCGGCGCCCAGGGTGCTCGCCAACAGCCCGCCGATCATCCCCGGCGCGAGGCCCGGACGGTCGGCAATCGAATAAGCGATATAACCTGCGAGCAACGGCACCATCAGTTTGAACGCGGTCTCGCCGCCGATCTGCATCAGCGCCGCAGCAAGCGTGCCTTCTTCCTTGAACGCGGTGATGCCGAAGACGAACGACAACGCGATCATCAAGCCGCCCGCAACGACCATCGGCAGCATGAACGACACGCCGGTGAGCAGGTGTTTGTAGACGCCGGACTTCTCTTGTTTGGCCGGGCCTTTGGCGCCGGTCGCAGCGGTTTCCTGCTTGCCTTCGGCCAAGGCTTTATTGAGCGTGGCTTCGGACTGTTTCAGCGCGATGCCGGTGCCGCAGCGGTAAATCTTCTTGCCGGCGAAACGCTCGGTGGCGACTTCGATATCGCACGCCAGCAGCACCACATCGGCATCGGCAATTGCCGCCGCGCTCAGTGGATTGCGCGCACCGACCGAGCCCTGGGTTTCGATCTGCAAGTCATAACCCAGACGCTTGGCCGCTTGCTGCAAGGCTTCGGCGGCCATAAAGGTGTGAGCAACGCCGGTCGGGCACGCGGTGATCGCGACCAGACGCGGGGCGTTTTTGGCGGCTGCAACCGCTTCGTCAGCCACATAAATTTCAGCTTCTTCAGCGCCACGCCGCAGCACCGCTTCAACATCTTGCAGCGCTTGCGCCGGGGTGCTGCGAAACACACGTTTGCCGACGAATCGCGACATGTCGACCGGCGTGCTGGTGACCAGCAACACCCACTCGGCGGACTCAAGGGTGGCCGCCGACAACTGGCGTTCCGGGTGCGCGGCGTCGACCACTTCGACGCTGGTGCTCCAGCCCTGCCGCTGGGCCGCGGCGTCGAGCAGCCGGGCGCACAGCACACTGGTAACCATGCCGTTGGGGCAGGCCGTAACGATGGCTAACTTCATGACAACCCCTCTTATTGTTCTGTCAGGAGGCGCACGCGCACGCCCTGTTCGAGCTGCGCCAGGTGCGCGACATCACTGATGCCGAAACCGATCTGCGTGACCGCCATCGCGGCAATCGCGGTGGCCGTGCGCAAGGTCTGCTCAGGCGTGTCGGCACTGAGCAAACCGTGGAGCATGCCGGCCAGCAGCGAGTCGCCGGCACCGACCGTGCTGACCACGCTGACCTTCGGCGGCGTGGCGTGCATCGCCGCGCCGACACTGAACCAATTGACGCCATCGGCGCCGTGGGAAATCACCACATGTTCGACGCCTTGCGCGTGCAAACGGCTGGCGGCCTGCGCCTGCGCAGTCACCGAAACCACTTCGCAACCGAGCGCTTCGGCGAGTTCTTCGGTGTTCGGTTTGATCAGCCACGGCGCAGCCGCCAACCCTGCGCGCAAGGCCTCGCCGCTGGTGTCCAGCGCCACGTTCAAACCAAGACTTTTCAAACGCACGATCAACCCCTGCAACCACTGCGCAGTGACCCCGCGCGGCAAACTGCCGGCAACCACCACGGCATCGTGGCCCGGCGCGATCTGCTCGAGCCGATCAAGCAACGCCTGTTGCGCGGCGGCGCTGACCTGCGGGCCGGGGCCGTTGATGTCGGTGATGCGTCCGTCGCTTTCAGCCAGTTTGATATTGCTGCGGGTTTCGCCGGGCACGCGAATGAACGCGTCGACAAAACCGCGTTTGGCGAACAGGGTTTCGAACGCTTGCAGGTTGTCTTCACCGAGAAAACCGCTGACCGTCAGTTGATGCCCGAGGTCGGCGAGCACTTGCGCGACGTTCACGCCTTTACCGGCGGCGTGGGTGTGCATCTCGTCGCTGCGGTTGACCTGACCGGGCGCCAGCGCCGGCAATTCGACGGTGAGGTCAAGTGCCGGGTTGAGGGTCAGGGTTAGAATCTTGGCCATTACAGGGCCTCCACTAATGCGCGCACTTCATTGGCGCTGCCCACGGCCAAGGCCTGTTGGGCGAGAATTTGCGTCTGGGCCAGGTCGAGTTCGCGGATGCGTGCCTTGACCTCGGCGATGCTGCGTCCGGAAACACTGAGCTCGTCGACACCGAGGCCGACCAGCACCGGCACCGCCAGCGGGTCTGCCGCCAGTTCGCCGCACACGCCGACCCATTTGCCGTTGGCATGCGCGGCACGCACGGTGATGTCGATCAGTTGCAGCACCGCCGGGTGCAAGCCGTCCGCCTGGGCCGACAAGGTCGGGTGCCCGCGATCGATGGCCAAGGTGTATTGGGTCAAGTCGTTGGTGCCGACGCTGAAGAAGTCCACTTCCTTGGCCAGCACCGGCGCCAGCAAAGCTGCCGACGGCACCTCGATCATGATCCCCAGTTGCAGATCGGCGACCGGGATTTCCAGACGCAAGCGCTCAGTCATGTCGCGCGCCTGCCGCCACTCATCGACGCTGCCGACCATGGGAAACATGATCCGCAATGGACGGTTATCGGCAGCCCGCAGCAAGGCGCGCAATTGCGCTTCCATGATCTGCGGACGTTGCAGGGTCAGGCGAATCCCGCGCACGCCGAGGAACGGATTTTCTTCCTTTTCAATCGGCCAGTACGGCAGCGGTTTATCGCCACCAACGTCAAGCGTACGCACCACCAATGGCCGACCGGCGAGACCATCGAGGACGCGGCGGTATTCGATTTCTTGCGTGGCCTCGTCCGGCGCTTGCGAATGCGCCATGAAGATCAATTCGGTACGGAGCAAACCGATGCCTTCGGCGCCCTGCTCGACCGCAGCAGTAACCCCGGCGCTTTCACCGATATTGGCGAACACTTCGACCGCGTGGCCATCACGGGTCAGCGCCGGTTGATGACGTTGTTCAGCGGCGGCTTTCAAGCGTTGTTCGCGGGTGTCACGCTCTTCGGTGGCGCGCTGCAGCGTTGCAGCATCGGCGTCGACGTGCAGGCGACCGCGCTGGCCGTCGATCAGCAACGGCGTGCCCGGCGCCAGCAGCAACACCGCTGCGCCGGCGCCGACCAAGGCCGGAATGCCCAAGGCGCGGGCGACGATGGCGCTGTGTGCCGTGGCGCCACCGCGAGCGGTGAGAATCCCGGCCACGCGCGCCGGATCAAGACGCGCGACGTCGGACGGGCCGACCTCGTCCATCACCAGAATGTACGGTTGCTCGGGTTCGCTCGGGGTCTCGATGCCGCACAGTTGCGCCAGCACGCGACGGCCGATATCACGCAAATCGGCGGCACGCTCGGCGAGCAGCGCGTCCTTGAGCGATTCCTGTTGTTTGGCCGCCGCTTCGATCACCGCCATCCACGCCGCTTCAGCGCTTTCGCCCTGCTTCAGGCGCGTGTCGACTTCATCGGTCAATTCCGGGTCGTCGAGCATTTCCTGGTGCGTGATGAAGATCTCGCGAATCGCCTTGGATTTGCTGCGTTCGATCAAACCTTGAATGTCGCGCCGAACATCCGCCAGTGCACTGTGCAGACGCTCGCGTTCGACCGCCGCAGACTCGCCGCGCAGCGGGTAATCGATGGCTTGCAGCACTTGAATATGCGCCGGGCCGATGGCGATGCCGGGCGCCGCGGCGATGGCCTGAATCAGGCTGCCGGACTTGGGCGCCAGCAGCACTTCGGCGACATCGGCAAACACTTCGCGTTGCTGACTGACTGCCGGCAACGGCTCGACTTCTTCGCCGAGGCCTTCTTCGATAGCCGCCAACAGCGCCGGCAAGGCATCTGCGGCAATGCTTAGCTCGGCAATAAATTCCAGCACCTGACCGCGTCGCGCGCCGAGGCTCAGCAGTTTGCTCAGGCTCTTCACCGACACCGCGCTGTCCGCGCCATCGACGATGCGCACACGAATCTCGCCGTCAAAGTTCTTCGCCAATTGCGCGAGGATCTTCGCCGGGCGCGCGTGCAAACCGTGGGCGTTGGCCAGGGCAATGCGCGCGCTCGGCCAATCGACCGGCACTTCACCGCCGAGCACTTCGAGGACTTTGCGGCTGCTGGTGGCGCGGCCCAATTCGTGGCCGCGCCCTTCGATCAGCAACGCGCACAGTCGCTCGAGCAACGCCTGATGCGCTTCGCCAAGGCTGGCGAGGCAGAACAGGCCGCTCAGTGGCTGGCCGAGGTAGCGCATCGGTTTGTCCGGGGTGACGAACGCCAGTCCCGGGCGCTTGACCGTTTGTTCACTGTGCAGCCACCACAAACCATCGCCCAGCGGCAGCGCTTCGACTTGTTGCAACACCGCGGCGAAACCGTTGCTCACGCAATCGGCCTGACGCAGCAGACGCGCGCCGCGCCAGACCAGTTCTTCGAAGTCATCGGCCGACACGCCGAGGCCGATCATTTGCGCGTCCAGGGCCAATTCCTGCGGCGCGCCCTGGAGCAATTTGAGCAACGCTTCGGCGCTGCTGGCGCGGCGCAAGGCCTCGCCCAGATCGGTCTCGCCGAGGGCACGGGTCAGCAGTTGCAGCAAGCGCAGGTGTTCATCTGATTTGGCCGCAATGCCAATCGCCAGGTAGACGATCTGGCCATCACCCCAATCAACACCTTCGGGAAATTGCATCAGGCGCACGCCAGTGGTGAACACCTGATCGCGGGTTTCCGGAGTGCCATGGGGGATCGCAATACCTTGACCGAGAAAGGTCGAGCCCTGCGCTTCGCGCGCCTGCAGACCGGCGAGGTAACCCTCGGCGACCAACCCGTCGGCGACCAAATGCTGGGCCAGCAGGTGCAGCGCGGCGGACTTATCCACAGCCGTCTGGGCCATGGATATCTGCTCTATGGTGAGCTCGAGCATGCTTTCTCCTTTTTGGCGCCAAGGGACGCCAGGTATTGTTCTGAATGAATCAGCTTTAAATTGAATCAGCTTAGGCCTTTTGCGCACACTTGGCGGTTTCGCGGCAGAACCGGCCAATGCAGCCTTAACGCAGAAAATACGCTTGCTGAAACGTTTAATCTAGAAAGTTTGGCACGTTACTCGATTATGACTCATCCTAGAAGTCCAACTTGTCGGATGCGGTGCGACATGGGTCGCCTGCCTGAATCGGGTAGGATTGGCGAAAATGTCGGGGCAAGCTCGAAAAAACAAGGAATTCCCGAGTTGAAACTCAGTGATATCGCACAGTTGGCCGGCGTGTCCGTGACCACCGCCAGTTATGTCATCAATGGCAAAGCTACCCAGCAACGCATCAGCAGCGCGACGGTCGAGCGCGTGCGCGCGGTGGTCGAGCAGCATGGTTTTACCCCTAATCCGCAAGCCGCCGGTTTGCGCAGTCGGCACACCCGCACGCTGGGTTTCATTCTGCCGGATCTGGAAAACCCCAGTTACGCGCGCATCGCCAAACTCTTGGAGCAAGGCGCCCGCGCACGCGGCTATCAATTGCTGATCGCCAGTTCCGACGATGCGCCGGACAGCGAGCGGCAGTTGCTCAAGCTGTTCCGTGCACGGCGCTGCGATGCGCTGATCGTCGCCAGTTGCCTGCCGACCGATGACGACAGTTATCGCCAGTTGCAGGCCAAAGGCATGCCGATCATCGCCATCGACCGGGTCATGGAGCCTGAGCATTTCTGTTCGGTGATCAGCGACGACCGCGAGGCCAGTCTGCAACTGACCCAGAGCCTGCTGCAGCCGTTGCCCAAGCAGATCGCGCTGATCGGCGCGCGTCCCGAGCTGAGCATCAGCCAGGAACGGGCCGCCGGGTTCAAGCAAGCGCTGGCCGGGTTCAAGGGTGAAATCTTCATCGAGCAAGGCGAGTCGTTCAGCCGCGAGTGCGGCAAGCAACTGATGGAAGAATTACTCCAGCGCCTGGGGCATTTGCCGGATGCGCTGGTGACGACTTCCTACGTATTGCTGCAAGGCGTGTTCGACGCTTTGCATGACTTCCCGTTGAAAACCCGGCCGCTGCGCCTCGGCACCTTCGGCGATACGCAGTTGCTGGACTTCCTGCCGTTGCCGGTCAACGCCATGGCCCAGCAGCACCAGTTGATCGCCGATAAAGCGTTGGAATTGGCCTTGGCCGCCATCGAACAATCGGATTATCAGCCGGGCGTGCAGGCCATCGCGCGGACTTTCAAGCAGCGCATTTTGCAGGACTGAACCGTGCAGCTGATCGACAGCCACACTCACCTGGATTTTCCGGATTTCGACGCTGATCGCCCGGCGCTGCTGGAACAAAGCCGCGCCCTCGGGGTGCGGCAGATGGTGGTGCTGGGGGTTCATCAAGGCAATTGGCAGCGGGTCTGGGATCTGGTCTTGAGCGATGCCGATTTGCACGCGGCGTTCGGTTTGCACCCGGTGTATCTGGATCAGCATCAACCCGAAGACCTGACAGCGCTCGGTGATTGGCTGACGCGCCTGGCCGGTCATCGGCAGTTGTGCGCGGTGGGCGAGATTGGCCTGGATTACTTCATCGAAACCCTTGACCGCGAGCGCCAGCAGGCATTGTTCGATGCGCAGTTGCAACTGGCAGCGGACTTTGAATTACCGGCGCTCATTCATGTGCGTCGCAGTCACGCGGCAGTGATCGCCACGCTCAAGCGTTTTCGTCTGAAGCGCGCGGGGATTATTCACGCGTTCGCCGGCAGCCAGGAAGAGGCGCGCGAATACCTCAAGCTCGGTTTCAAACTCGGCCTCGGTGGCGCCGCGACCTGGCCGCAGGCGTTGCGCATGCATAGGGTGTTGGCGCAGTTGCCGCTGGATGCAGTGGTGCTGGAAACCGACTCGCCGGACATGGCACCGGCGATGTTTCCCGGTCAGCGCAACAGCCCGGCGCACTTGCCGGCGATCTGCGCGGCGCTGGCCGACATTATGGCGATCAGCCCTGCGCAACTGGCGGCGGCGAGCACGGCGAATGCCTGCGAATTGTTTAACTGGTAGGTAGTTGCATACATTCCCTGTGGGAGCGAGCTTGCTCGCGATGGCGCTGTGTCAGTCATCATCAATGTTGACTGTCAGTACGCCATCGCGAGCAAGCTTCGCTCCCACAGGGGATTGCGGGGTAATCAGACGCGGAATGCGCTGATCAGTTGTTTCAGTTCCAGCACTTGCGCCGACAATGCGCGGCTGGCGTTTTCGGTCTGATGCGCGCCCTCGGCGGTGCGCTCACCGGCGCGGTTGATCTCGACGATGTTCTGGTCGATGTCGTGGGCCACCGCTGTTTGCTGCTCCACGGCGGCGGCGATTTGCTGATTCTGGTCGACGATCATGCCGACCGCGCCGAGGATGTTTTCCAGCGCTTGCTGGACCTTCTCCGACTGCCCGACCGTGCCACTGGCCATCTGATGACTGACGCCCATGGCTTTCACCGCCGCGCCCACTCCGCCGTGGAGCTTGGCGATCATCTGCTCGATTTCTTCAGTGGATTGCTGAGTGCGCTTGGCCAACGTGCGCACTTCATCCGCCACCACCGCAAAGCCCCGGC
>NZ_MKGS01000156.1:0-43024 GCF_002836905.1 Pseudomonas sp. 43NM1
CGCGCAATCCGAGCCAGAACAGGTACAAGCCACTGAGCACGCCGAGCACGTCAAACGCGGTGCTGCCGATTTCGCGCGCACCGACAATCGCGATCAGCGCGGTGCTGCACCAGATCACATCTCCGAGCAAATGCCCGCACAGAAACCCCGCCCCGGCACGCCGACCGCGCGCCGCGCCAATCCCGAACACCGCCAGCACACCCGGCCCGGGCGTGATGCCATAGATGAAGCCGGAAGCGAGCACGGCCATTAGCAGCGATGGGGTCATGGGGATTCCTTGTTCAAGCGCGGACGAGTGGTCGCCAGTCTATCGCAGGTTTTTCGGCTCGACGTGTCGATCACCGACAAACTGCATGCCCGCATAAGGTTGTTGCCGACAGGCCGCCAGTCGCGACGCCAGATCCCCGACATGCGCTTCGAGTTTGTGCCCGTCCGGGTCGAGAAAATAAAACGACGCGCCCTCACTGCGGTTGTCGCGCCACTCCTGCACGCCGGCCGCGCGCAGGCGTTCAACAAACACCGCGAAGTCCGCTGCGCCGATGCTGAAGGCGTAATGCGTGTAGTCGGCGGCTGGCGCCGGGTTGCGCAGCGGGTCGAGAGACAGGCACAACCACACGCCGGGCAGCGAGAGGTAAGCGCCGGCGTCCCACGTTGCGTCGAGACGCAACTGCAGCAAGTCGCGATAAAACACCACGCTGCGGTTCAGGTCAGTGACGGCGAGGGTCAAGTGGTTGAGGCCGGTGAGCATGGGGTCAGTAACCTTTGAGTCTTTCGGGGATATCGAATGCCGTTGTTATTGAACGCCCTTGAAACCATCCGGCAACCCATAACGTTTACCGTCGTATCGCAACGTCGTCAGCACAGGTTTTCCGGTGGTCGACTTCACTTCGCAAGCATCTCCTTCGCCCTCGCCGACCATGCTGGTGGTCACCGATTTAACGATCAAATCCGCATAACCGTGAGAACTGGTTTTGCCGATTTCGATGGTTCTGACTGTGTTGGCGCGTTCTCCGGCGCAACGCGTATCCCACTCGCCGCTGTAGACGTACATCACCAGACGTTCGAGCACCGGACGCAATGTGTTGCCCTCTTTTACGTAGAGCGACAACCACGATTCGTCCAGCGGGTTGGGGCCGGATGAGCCCTTGAAGTTGACGCGCAGACCGAAGGCGCGCAGGTCCGGGGTGAGTTTGTAGCGCGCGGTGTCGAGTTCCAGGTTGTCCAATCTGAACGCATCGGAGACGAACGCGGCGGACTGGTGATAGGTCGCCAGCGGCTTGGCGTTGGCCGCCGACAGCACCGCGAGGTCGAGATCGTATTTGCCGTCCGGGCCGGAATCACTGGCCGAAAAACCCGACTCGAATTGCGACGTCGCGGTAATCGTCTGCCCTGGATACGCCGGCCACTCCTTGCACACCGAATGAACAAAATCCCCATACAGCAGCGGTTTCTCACACGCGGCGAACGCCTGCGTCGTCATCGCCAAACCGCACAGCGCTGCACATCCGATCAATCCAGACTTCAATGTCATTCCCTGTTCCTTATGTGTTTCAAAAAATCAGCCAGATTCTGCCGCGCACTATCCTCGTTGGCGGGCGTGGGCTCAACAAATTGTTGCGACAGCAGAACCAAACCGCACGCTAACGCCTGACAGCCACACCCTGTAGCAGCTGCCGAAGCCTGCGTTCGGCTGCGCAGCAGTCGTGAATTCAGACGACGCGGTGATTCAGGCAGCTCGCGTGGTCAGGTTTTACGCCTGCTGCGCAGCCGGACGCAGGCTTCGCCAGCTGCTACATGAAGCGCTGCTCCGCCGCTTATGTCACCCACACCGGGACAATGAAGCTCAGCCACCAATGTGCCTGCCACAACACAACCTGTAGCAGCTGCCGAAGGCTGCGTTCGGCTGCGCAGCAGTCGTGAATTCAGACGACGCGGTGATTCAGGCGGCTCGCGTGCTCAGGTTTTACGACTGCTGCGCAGCCGAACGCAGGCTTCGCCAGCTGCTACATGAAGCGCTGCTCCGCCGCTTATGTCACCCACACCCGGACGATGAAGCTCAGCCACCAAAGGCCTGTCACAACGCAACCTGTAGCAGCTGCCGAAGGCTGCGTTCGGCTGCGCAGCAGTCGTGAATTCAGACGACGCGGTGATTCAGGCAGTTCGCGTGCTCAGGTTTTACGCCTGCTGCGCAGCCGGACGCAGGCTTCGCCAGCTGCTACATGAAGCGATGGCATGCATGACGCGCGGGGGGTTTTCGCTTCAGGTTAATGGGCGATGCCTGCTGCTTCTTCAATCCGCCCATTCAACCAATTCAAGGCCTGATCGCCGCCGCGCCGTTTGTGCCAGACCAGCACAAAGGTAAACGGCGCAATTTCGAACGGCGGCGGGACGATGGTCAGTGAATGTTCATCAATCCCGCGCAGTGCGCGTGATGCGACGGTGAGGATCAGGTCGGTGCCCGCGATGAACTCCGGCGCGACGCTCCAGTGCGGCAGGCTGATGGCGACGCGGCGGCGTTCACGCAACGCGGTCAGGGCGCGTTCGATTTCCGGGGTGCCGCTGCCGCGCATTTCCAGCAGAACGTGGGGCCGGGCGAGGTAGGTCGGCAGGTCGAGCGCGCCGTCGGCGGGCAGGCTGTTGCGATCGATCAGGCAGGCGTAATGCTCTTCGAACAACGGCGCGCTGCGCAGTTCGTTGGGCAATTCCGGAAACACCCCCAACGCGGCATCAATGTCGCCGTTGAGCACCGCGTCGAGCATGCCTTCGCGGCTGGCGTGGCTGATTTGCAGGTCGATGCCCGGCGCTTCGCGGCGCAAGGTGCGGATCAGCGTCGGCAAGACAATGGCGGCGCCGTAATCGGACATCGCCAGGCGAAAAGTGCGTTTGGCGATGGCCGGATCGAAGGTGTTCGGCGACAGCAGTGATTGCACCTGCGCCAGCGCTTCGGCCAGCGGCACCATCAATTCCAGCGCCCGCGGCGTCGGCACCAGACTGGCACCAGCGCGCACCAGCAGCGGATCGCCGAGCTGGTCGCGCAACCGCGCCAGCGCATGGCTGACCGCCGGTTGGCTGAGGTGCAGGCGCTCGGCGGCGCGGGTGACGTGCTGCTCGCTGAGCAAGGCGTCGAGGATGACCAACAAGTTGAGGTCGATACGTCGCAGATCATTCATCTGATGCATGTTCCGCATTGGTATTTGGAATTTAAATCTGCGCGACGAATACCTTAGAGTCCAGCGAAACCTGTTGGAGTGTTGAACATGAGTACATTGCATTGGGCCGGCCTGTTACTGCTGGCGGTGATTGCCGGGGCGGTGGTGCCGTTTCAAAGTGCGATCAACGCCAATCTCGGGCGCGGCTTGGGCCATCCGTTATGGGCGACGTTGGCGTCGTTGCTGGTGAGTATCGTGGTGTTGCTGCCGGTGATGCTGGCGCTGCGTTTGCCGTTGCCGTCGCTGACATTTATCAGCCAGGCGCCGCTGTGGATGTGGGCTGGCGGGGCGTTCGGCGTGTGTTTTATTTCATTGGCGCTGATGCTGCTGCCCAAACTTGGCGCGTCGGGATTTATTGCGCTGGCGTTGGCCGGCCAAGTGGTTGCTTCGCTGCTGTTGGATCATTTCGGCTGGTTTGGTTTGGTGGAGCGGCAGATGTCGTTGACGCGGGTGTTGGGCGCGGTTTTGCTGATCGGCGGCGTGGTGTTGATTCAGTTCAGCGAATCGCCGGCCAAGGGGTTGGTGACGGCGAGTTGAGGGAACGTCAGAAGAAATTCGGCGGATGTCAGTTGGTCATCGCGAGCAAGCTCGCTCCCACAGTTGCGCAACCGCAGCACCTTGCGCGCGGCGTCGTGGGTGCGCATGTTGATCGAACTGGCGGCATGCAAACCGACGTAATCGCTGCCCAGCGTATCGGCAAACGCCAACGTATCGCGGTCGGCCCGCCTCCCGCGTCGCGGCACGAGTCAGCGTGCCCTCCTCGTGCACGGCAACAAACAGCTGGAGAGTGATCAGGTCGAGACGGCGGATCAGGCCTTTTGCAGCATGTGGGGCTCGATGGCTGGGGACGGCTGAGTCGGCAGGATAGCCCGGTTTGACTTACGACTTCACGGGACGCCTTCCTACATCTAAATCTCTTGAAACACTCAGCCAGATCGGAATTGGCCGATTTTATAACTGCTGCGCACCCCGTAAGGTCTCAGTACGCACGGACAGCTATACCCACTCAAGGAATGACACAGCGATATGGAATCGACAGCAGGAAAAGGAAACGCGTTTTCCAATTATAAAAAGCTGATCTCACTGGCGGATCACGACTGGGAAACCGCCGAAATCAGAAAAGTCGCGGGACTTAATGTTTCCATCAAAAATTCCAATCAAATGGTCGACCAACATGGACGAGTCTTCCACCACTTCTGCACGACGTCTTATCTGGGCCTGGATCACCATCCCGAGCTGCTTAAAGGCGCGATAACCGCGCTATGGGACACCGGCACTCTGCGGATCGCCAACTCAAAAAATCGCTGCAAATTGGCGATCCTTGAGCAATACGAGTCTGAGTTGTCCGAATTGTTTGGCGCGCGTTGTATCAGCACTTTGTCGTGCAGCGCGGCGAGCGCCGGAATTCTGCCCTTGCTGGCCAGCGGTGTGCTCACTCAAAATCGCCCGCCGGTGATGGTATTCGACCGGTTGGCCCATTACTCGATGAATCATTTAAAGGCCGCCTGCGCAGATGAAACCCGCGTCGTAACGTGCGCTCACGGCGACATGGATTTTCTGGAAAAGTAGTGTCAGCAGAATAAAACCGTCGCCTATGTCGCCGACGGTGCTTACAGCATGGGCGGGATTTCGAACATGGACAGTCTTCTATACCTCAAGGCTCGCTATGGACTGTTTCTGTACATGGACGACTCCCATGCTCTATCCGCCGTCGGAGCATTCGGCCGAGGAATCGTCCGCCCCAGGCTGCAAGCCCTTGAAGATGACTGCGTGATCGTCGCTTCTTTGGCAAAGTCGTTTGGTGCCAGCGGCGGATTGGTGATGCTCGGTAATGAGCGGCAGAGCAAACTCATTCAGCGTTACGGCGGGCCGACCAACTGGTCGCAAAGTCTCAACAGCGCAGCCATTGGTGCCGGCAGAGCATCAATCAAATTACATCGCACTCCGGAATTCGCCTTATTGCAGGAAAAACTCCAGTTCAATATCCAGCTCTTCGACGCTCTCATCCGAACCAAACAGCATGGCAGCAACATGGCGATTCGCCTGATTCACTGCGGCAAAGCAACGCTCGCCAACAATGTGGCAAGCGAGTTAGCCAACCTCGGTTTCTTTACCTCAGCGGTGTTTTTTCCGGTCGTCGCTCAAGGTCAGGCAGCCATAAGAGTCACCTTGCGGGCGGACATGACAGCGACGTTGATCAGGCAATTTTGCGAACTTGTCACCGAGCTTTTAAGCAAACACGGCCGGGATCCCAGCAACTGAAATCAGAGAGCCTTCCATGAAGAGCAGCACCACCCTCCTCGTCACGTGCAGCACGGTTTTTCTCGCGCAATTGGGCATGAGTATTTACCTGCCTGCTTTGCCGGAGATTGCCCGGCATTTGTCTGCCGATGCTTCGCGGGTGTCTTGGGGGTTGGCGGTGTACCTGATTGGCATGGCGTTGCCGATGCTGTTCTGGGGCAGTCTTGGCCAGCGTATCGGGCGCAAACCTGTGTTGCTTGCGGCGCTTGGGATCTATGCGCTGGGCAATCTGGCATTGCCGCTGGGGCAGACGCTGGAATCGTTTCTGTTGTTCCGACTGATTCAGGGCATTGGTGCCAGCGGGATTTCGGTGATGGCGCGGGTCTTGATTCGCGACACGTTCCGCGGTGATTTGCTGGCCAAGGCGTTGTCGTGGATTTCGATTTCATTTGTCGTGGCGCTGGGCATCGGTCAATACCTCGGCTCAGTTATCCAGGTCGCGCTGGGCTGGCCGGCAATCTTTTATCTGTTGGGCAGCGTCAGCCTGTTGATGGCCGCAATCGTGGCGCGGGTCAGTTTCCCGGCGCTGGCCGAAGAGCATGGCGCATCCTCCGGTTGGGCGAGCTATTGGCGCATCCTGCGTCATCGCGGCTTTCTGCTGCCGGCGCTCGCGGGCGGTCTCGGTTACGGCGTGATTATCGCGTTCAACACCGCAGCGCCATTGATCCTGCAAGGTCCGTTCAACTGGTCCGCGGTGGAGTACGGACTGTTGGGATGGCCGATCAGCGCGGCGTATTTTCTTGGAGCTCTGGGGGTTAATCGCTGTGTGCTGCGCACCGGCCAGCATTGGCTGATGACGCTTGGTGTGGCGACAGTGCTGGCCGGCAGCACCGTAATGTTGCTCGGCAGTCTGGCCGGGACTTCGCTGGCGTTGCTGTTCTGGCTGCCTTACTGCTTTGCGGTGCTGGGGCAATCGCTGAACTACCCGATCAGTCTGGCGCTGGCCAACGACGGTTCGCCAGTGAGTGGCGCCTACGCGATGGCGTTGAGCGGGTTCATTCATCAAATGATGGCCGCGCTGATTGGCGCGATTGCCAGCCTGATCGCCAGTCATCAGGCATGGCCGTTGTCGTTGCTTTGCACGTTGCTGGCGGCAGGCGCGATGCTTTGCGTGAGCCTCACGCGCCGCCGCGCTCCTGGTTAGAGCTCGTTACCGCTCAGAACGCGCTACGAAAGATTTCCTCGATCTGCCGTTGATCCGCCGCGCGTGGGTTGGTCAGGCCGCAGGCGTCTTTCAAGGCATTGGTGGCGAGGACGGGGATGTCGTTGAGTTTGGCGCCGAGGTCGCGCAGGCCGCTGGGTATTTCGACGTCTTTGGCCAGGCTGCGGATTGCGCTGATCGCCGCTTGCGCGCCTTCTTCCGGGCTGAAGCCGCGAATGTCGGCGCCCATGGCGTGGGCAACGTCGGTCAGGCGATCGGCGCAGACCAGCGCGTTGAAGCTTTGCACGTGCGGCAGCAACACCGCGTTGCAGACGCCGTGCGGCAAGTCGTAGAAACCGCCCAATTGATGGGCCATGGCGTGGACGTAACCGAGCGAAGCGTTGTTGAACGCCATGCCGGCGAGAAATTGCGCGTAAGCCATGTTTTCCCGCGCGGCGAGGTCGCTGCCGTCACGCACGGCGAGGCGCAGATTATTGCTGATCAGAACGATCGCTTTCAGCGCGCAGGCATCGGT
Source organism: Pseudomonas sp. 43NM1 (assembly GCF_002836905.1). Taxonomy (NCBI): domain Bacteria; kingdom Pseudomonadati; phylum Pseudomonadota; class Gammaproteobacteria; order Pseudomonadales; family Pseudomonadaceae; genus Pseudomonas; species Pseudomonas sp. 43NM1. The sequence goes on from NZ_MKGS01000156.1 coordinate 7,187, forward strand.
GATCGGGTTGGCAGCGGTGGAAACGTAGGCTTCGATGGCGTGGGTCAGCGCGTCCATGCCGGTGGCGGCGGTCAGGCCTTTGGGCATGGCGACCATCAGCGCCGGGTCGTTGACCGACAACAACGGTGTGACGTTGCGGTCGACGATGGCCATTTTCACGTGGCGTGATTCGTCGGTGATGATGCAGAAACGGGTCATTTCGCTGGCGGTGCCGGCGGTGGTGTTGATCGCGATCAGCGGCAGTTGCGGCTTGTCGGATTGATCGACGCCTTCGTAGTCGCGGATCTGCCCGCCGTTGGTCGCGCACAACGCGATGCCTTTGGCGCAGTCGTGGGGCGAACCGCCGCCCAGCGAGACGACGAAATCGCAATGGCTTTCCTTGAGCAGACCCAGCCCGCGCTCGACGTTGGCCATGCTCGGATTGGGTTTGGCGCCGTCGAAGATCACCGAATCGATGTCCTGCATCGCCAGTTTCTCGGCGATCATCGCCGCCACGCCGGCCTTCGCCAGGCCTTCATCGGTGACGATCAGTGCTTTGCGAAAACCGTACTTGCGAATCGCCTCCATGGCTTCGTCGAGGCAACCAGTGCCCATGATGTTCACGGCGGGGATGAAAAACGTGCTGGTCATGAGCGAATCTCCTGGCTGGGCCAAATCGGCGGCGCCGATCCAGCGGATGCCCACAGGATCGACCGATCAGTCACGGCGTATGTTGATCTGGCTCAAGTCCTGGTCGTGATAAAGTCGCCGCCCATCAGACCTTTTGCTTTTTGAGACGACCAACGCAATGACCGATTTTCAGGATGTCGACGCCCAACTTGAAGACTGGAACGCCTTGCGCACCAGCGCTTCCTTCAGCGGCCTGCTGCTGGGCAACGGCGCCAGCCGCGCGGTGTGGGACGATTTCGGCTATGACTCGCTGTTCGAAAACGCGCGCACCGTCGAGGAAAAACCGCTCAGCCAATCCGAGCTGAGCGTGTTCGATGCCCTGCAAACCCGCAGCTTCGAGCAAGTCCTCAGCGCGCTGAAAATCACTAGCCGCGTCAACAAGGCGCTGGCCGTCAGCTCGGCGGCGCCGCGCAATCGCTACTACGCAATCAAGGAAGCGCTGATCAACACCGTGCACGCGGTGCACATACCGTGGCGCCTGGTAGTGCCGGCGACGTTGGCGACGATCAATCAGGAGTTGGCCACTTATCGCAGCGTGTTCACCAGCAACTACGACTTGCTGGCCAACTGGGCGATTCAGCAGCAACCGGAAACGATCACCGACCTGTTCAACGGCACCGAGCCGAGCTTTGATTTGAGCGCGAGCGCAACCGACAAAACCCGTTTGCTGTACCTGCACGGCGGTTTGCATCTGGTGCGCAATCAGGACGGCACGGCGCGCAAACTGATGTCGACCGAGGGCACGCTGCTCGGCAGTTTTGCCATCAATAACACGATCAAGACGCTGGACGACGTGCCGCTGTTCGTCAACGAAGGCCCGGCGCAGGACAAGCTCAAGACCATTCGCAGCTCGGATTATCTGTCGTTCTGTTACGACCAGTTATTGGGGCACGGCGAGGGTTTGTGCATCTTCGGGCATGCGCTGGGTGAGCAGGACAGCCACATCGTCCACGCCTTGCGCCTGGCGAAACCGAAGGTGGTCGCGGTGTCGATCTATCCGCGCAGCAAGGCGTTTATCCAGCATCAGAAACGCCACTACGCGAAGGTGTTTGAAGGGACCGCGGTTGAGCTGCGGTTTTTCGATTCGAAGACGCATGCGTTGGGGAATTCGAAGCTTGCGGTGCCGGTTGAGGTCTGAAACGCACACCTGCCCTGTGGCGAGGGGGCTTGCCCCCGCTGGGTCGCGAAGCGGCCCCTCGCGCGTCTTCAGTTACCGCTTGCCAGCAGATCTTACGACTGCTTCGCAGTCGGACGGGGGCAAGCCCCCTCGCCACAAGAAGCGCTCATCACTCTTCGCCGCTATGCACCACCACCAGCAACTGCGCCTGAATCTCGCCCACTGATCTGAGCCGATGCGGTTTCTGCGCATTGAAGTGCAGCGCATCGCCGCGGTTGAGCAGCACGCGCTCGTTCATGAAATCCACTTCCACCTGGCCCTCATGGACAAACAGAAACTCCTCGCCCAAATGCTCCTTGAACGTCTTGTCGGCGAATTCGCTCGGCGGGTAAATGATGAACGGCAACAAGCTGCGTTCACTGACCTGATGGGCCAGCACCGCGTAGCCCGGACTGCCATCGTTGGCCGCCAGCGACTGGCGCTCGTCGCTGCGCACCAGGCTGTAGCTGTCGAGGGTGATGTTGTCTTCGGAGAACAACTCCTCGACCTTCACGTTCAGCGCTTTGGCCAATTTCAACGCAGCGGCAATCGACGGAGTGTTGAGCCCGCGCTCGACTTTCGACAGATAACTCTTGGTCATGCCGGATTTTTCGGCCAAGGCCTCCAGCGTCACGCCAAGTTTTTTCCTGAGTAATTTCAAACGGATAGACATGCGTAGCGGTTAATCCATCAAGAAATCGACGATTTGTTATTGCTAATGACACAATGTGTCATATAGCATCCCCAGTGTCATTTGCATTCACCCAGCATCTTGCAAGCAACGAGTGAACGGCAAATCCGACGTCCATTGAAGCCCCCAAAGGACACCGATATGGCCAAGACCTTAGCATTACCCAAAGACCAACTGGTCAAGCAAGCGCTGATCCAGATGCAAAACACCCTGGCGGATAATACGTGGACCGACCGGCAAAAGCTGGCCCTGACCTGCCGCATTCTGTTCGAGAACGGCCACGACTCGGGTCTGGCCGGGCAAATCACCGCCCGCGGCCCGCAGCCGGGCACCTATTACACTCAGCAATTGGGCCTGGGTTTTGATGAAATCACCGCCGGCAATCTGCTGCTGGTGAATGAAGACCTCGAGGTGCTCGAAGGTCACGGCATGCCCAACCCGGCCAACCGTTTTCACAGTTGGGTGTACCGCGCGCGACCGGATGTGAATTGCATCATTCACACGCACCCGACCCACGTCGCCGCGCTGTCGATGCTCGAAGTGCCGCTGCAGATTTCGCACATGGACTTGTGTCCGCTGTACGAAGATTGCGCGTTTCTCGAAGGCTGGCCGGGCGTGCCGGTCGGCAATGAAGAAGGCGATCTGATTGCCGGCGCCCTCGGCGACAAGCGCGCAATCCTGCTGTCGCACCACGGCCAGTTGTCGACCGGCGCGACCATCGAGGAAGCCTGCGTGATTGCGCAGTTGATCGAACGCGCAGCGAAGTTGCAGTTGCTGGCGATGGCCGCCGGGACGATCAAACCGATCCTGCCGGAGCTGGGCCGTGAAGCGCATGACTGGATTGCCAAGCCAAAACGCCACGCCGCCGCTTTCAACTACTACGCTCGGCAGAACCTGCGTCAGCACGCCGACTGCCTGAACTGAACCCACCCATTTTCGAGAGGAGCATCGCCATGTCGGGCGCAAACATTCACGGCATCATCGGCTACACCATCACCCCGTTCACCGCCAATGGCGACGGCGTTGACCTGGACGCACTCGGGCGCTCCATCGACCGCCTGATCGACAGCGGCGTCCACGCTATCGCGCCGCTGGGCAGCACCGGCGAAGGCGCTTATTTGAGCGACGCAGAGTGGGATCAGGTCAGCGAATTCAGCATCGCGCACGTGGCCAAACGCGTGCCGACCATCGTCAGCGTGTCCGACCTGACCACCGCCAAAGCCATGCGCCGCGCACGTTTTGCCGAAGCCAAGGGCGCCGACGTGGTGATGGTATTGCCGGCGTCCTACTGGAAGCTCAGCGAGGCGGAAATCCTCGCGCATTACCGCGCCATCGGCGAGAGCATCGGCGTGCCGATCATGCTCTACAACAACCCGGCCACCAGCGGCACGGACATGTCGGTGGAGCTGATCCTGCGGATTTTCAACGCCGTCGAAAACGTGACGATGGTCAAGGAAAGCACCGGCGACATCCAGCGCATGCACAAACTGCAACTGCTCGGCGAAGGCCAGGTGCCGTTCTATAACGGCTGCAATCCGCTGGCGCTGGAAGCGTTTGCGGCGGGTGCGAAAGGCTGGTGCACCGCGGCGCCAAATTTGATCGCGCAGCTCAATCTGGATTTGTATGACGCCGTATTGGCCAATGATTTGAGCAAGGCGCGCACGTTGTTTTATCGGCAGTTGCCGCTGCTGGACTTCATCCTCAAAGGTGGCCTGCCGGCAACCATCAAAGCCGGATTGCGCGCCACCGGGCTAGAAGTGGGCGACCCGCGTTTGCCGGTGTTTCCATTGAGCGAGGCCGGATGTGGACAGCTGCAAGGGTTGTTGAAAGCACTGCGCTGATCCCCAAAAACACCAAAACCCCATGTGGGAGCGAGCTTGCTCGCGATGAGGCCATAACATTCAACCGATAGGTTGACTGACAGGTCGCCATCGCGAGCAAGCTCGCTCCCACAGGGGGATTGGTCTTCGGCTCACAACGGTGACAAAGGCTTGTGCTTGATCACTTTCGAGAAAAACCGAAGCAGCGCAACACGCGTCAAAAGATCCCGGAAGACAAATAGCAATAATTCTCGATATCATTCGCGACTTTCTGCGCTATGCCTCGTCAACAAGGATCTCCATGCCTCGTCTCACGCGCGACCCGCTGTCGGCTGATTCCTTTCGCCGGTTCTACGGGGACATCCTGCATTTCCTGCGCAAACGCACGAATAACCCCAGTGACGCGGCGGACATGACGCAGGACGTTTTCGCCCAATGGCTGGACTACGGCGACCGGGCGAAAGTCGAGCAACCGCGCGCGTTTCTGTTTCAGATGGCGCGCAATCTGCTGCGCGATCACTGGCGGCGGCAGAAGGTGCGGCACATCGTGCAAGCGCATCACGAGACAGATAACGAACCCGTCGCCGACGATCAACACGACCCACTCGCGGGCGCGCAACGCCTGCAACGTCTGGAGCAACTGAAAACTGTTCTCGCCGAGCTCTCGCCGCGCCGCCGAGAAGCCCTTATGCTGCACCGCTTTGAAGGCCTCAGTCAGGCGCAGATCGCTGAACGCATGGGTATTTCCCTGAGCATGGTGGAAAAACACATCGCTTTCGCCCTGCTGCATTGCAAGCGACGCCTGGACCACGAGAACGGCACGGAGCAGCCAGAATGAACCGTCATCACCAGACTGACCCCGACCTGCCGGATGACGGCATCGACGCTCAGGCAGCCAGCTGGTTTGTGCGTAATCGTCAGCAATACAACAGCGCCGAGCGCAAGCAATTCGAGCAATGGTTGAGCACGCCCGAACACGCCAGAGCGTATCGCGCGGTCGAAGAGTTGTGGGCCGACCTCGCCGAATTGCGCCAGCAGAACAAACCGGTGGCGCTGCTGCCACGGCGCAAAACCAATGTCTGGCGCCCGGCGCTGGCCATCGCCGCCGCGCTGGTTTGCGCAGTGTTGGCACTCAATCTGGGCACGTCCTACGGCGTTTATCAGCAGCAGATTGCAGCGCAGAACAAAGGCACGCGGACGTTTAATCTGCCCGATGGCAGCACCTTGTCGGTCAACGCCAACACGCGTTTGCGCCTCGATTTCGATGGTCATCAGCGTCAGGTTTTCCTCGATCAAGGGCAGATTTATCTCGAAGTCGCTCCGGACAAGGAACGGCCGCTGTGGGTGCACGCGGGCGCGGGCACGGTGCGCGTGGTCGGCACCGGTTTTGATGTGCGACGCACGCCACAGCAATTGGTGGTCAGCGTCGCCCATGGCCAAGTGGCGTTTGCACCCGAGGGCAAGACGCCGACTCTGCTCGGCGCACAACAGCAAGCCTCGTACAACTTGGCCAGCAGTACACTGCGGCAACAGACATTGGCCGACGAGCAGATTGCCGATTGGCGCGACGGGCACTTGTCGTTTCGTAATCGCGAATTGGCCAGTCTGGTCGACGAGCTGAACCTGTACCGCGCGCGGCCAGTGCTGCTGGCCGATGCCAGGCTCGGGCGCTTCAAGGTCTCCGGCAATCTCGACATCAACGATCCTGACGCATTGCTCAACGCCCTCCCGGCGCTGATTCCGGTGAAAACCGTCACCCTCGCGGATGGCCAGATCCGTATCGAAGCACGCTGAAACAACCTCACATGAGAATATTTTGCATTCGCATGTGAGGTTTTTTTTGCCTGCCGCGTCTTCCTCCGGTCTGCGTTGTGTACGCAGGCCTTTCTGGCCTTTTTCGCCGCCCTGGGGGATTTAATGTTTCGCGCGTCTTCGTCCTATCCGCTCGCCTGCCTTCGCCCGACCCTGCTCGCTGCTTGCCTGACCCTGAGCCTGCAAGCGCATGCCGAATCGATCAATCTGCATTTGCCGGCGCAGTCGCTGGCCACTTCGCTGAGCCAGATTGCCCGGCAGGCGAACATCCAGTTGTTGTTCGACGAAGCGCAATTGCGCAAGCTCAAGGCCCCGGCGATTGATGGCGATTACAGCGCCGAAGCGGCGATTCGCAAGTTGCTCGACAACAGTCAGTTCAGCCTAATCAAGGTCAACCAGACCTACGTCGTGCGCCCGCAAGAACCCGAGACCAGCAGCGGCGACGGCATTCAGCTCGACGCTTTGAGCGTGATCGGCAGCGGCACCGAAGTCGATTCCAGCACCGTCGGCCGTTCGACCCTGACGCAGGCCGATATCGATCGCCATCAACCGAGCAACATTCCCAGCCTGCTGGCGACGTTGCCCGGCGTGAGCATGGGCGGTTCGATGAAACCCGGCGGCCAGACCATCAACATCTGGGGCCTGGGCGACGCCGAGGACGTGCCGCTGACGGTCGATGGCGCGACCAAAAGCGGCTTCGAGCGTTATCAGCAAGGGACGATTTTCATCGAGCCGGAGCTGATCAAACGCATCGAAGTGGAAAAAGGTCCGCACTCGGTGCTGACTGGCAACGGCGGTTTCGGCGGCACCGTGCACATGGAAACCAAGGATGCGCCGGACCTGTTGCAAGAGGGCCGCAACAGCGGCGCGATGGTCAAATACGGCTACGCCAGCAACGATCATCAACAAACCTACAGCGGCGCCGTGTTTGGCCGCACCGACGACGGTCGCGCCGACGCGCTGGTGTATTTGACCAAGCGCGATGGCGACGACATGAAGCTCGCCGGCACCCCGCCCGACCCAGACAACAGCTACCCGATCAACCCGCAGCGCTTGCCCAACAGCGCGCAGGATCTGGACGGCCAGTTGCTCAAATTCAACTTGCACCTGAATGACCAACACAGCGTCGGCCTGTCGTATTCACGCTCGCAAAGTGAGCGCTGGACGCCCTTCTCGTCCGCCAGTTACCCGACGCCGCCGACCCAGTCGAACATCAAGCAATACGGTTATCGGAATGCCCTGAAACGCTTCCTCGCCAACCGCGAAACCATCGACACCACGTGGTCGACCAAGTATCAATATCAGCCGCTGGACAACCGCCTGATCGACTTCAAGCTCAGCTATTCGGAGTCCAACACCGACCAGACCGACGAACGCGACGCCACGGCGTTTTTCCAGACGGCGACCGGCGGACGCAAAATGGACACCGCTTACAAGGACCGGATCGTCGAGGCGAGCAACATCAGCCTGTTCGACACCGGCGCGCTCGCGCACGCGGTGACCAGCGGCGTGCAAATCCGCAAGCACAGCCGCGACACCGAGATGTGGATGCCGGGCAAGACTTACGACGTCGAGAAGTACAACTACGGGCACTTCCAGCCAAGTTTCATGCCGCAGGGCAAAGTCGATACCAACAGCGTTTATCTGCAAGACGCGATAACCCTCGGCAACTTCACCCTCACGCCGTCGCTGCGTTATGACCATGTGCGCAACCGGGGCGAGGCGAATGACGCGCCGTATTACAACAATCAGGACCGGAGTGTCGGCCACGATTACAGCGACCGCACTTACACCGGTTGGTCGCCGCGGTTGTCAGCGTTCTGGAAAGTTACGCCGGATGTCGCTTTCTTCGTCGACTACATCAAAACCTGGCGCGCGCCGGTTATCGATGAACAGTACGAAGTGCAAGGCCTGGGCAGTCGCACGGCCACCAGCGTCGACCTCGACCCGGAACGCATCACTGGTTGGCGCGCCGGTAACATCAGCAACTTCGCCAACGTGTTTGTCGATCACGACAACGTGCAGATCCGCACCACGTTGTTTCGCAACAAGATCGAAGACGAGATCTTCAAAGCCACCGGCGTCGGTTGTGAAAACCAGGCGAACAACGGCGGCACCATTGCCTCGGACTGCAAGGGCTCAGGGCCGATGGGCAACTACCGCAACATTGGCGGGCTGACGATGAAGGGTTTTGAAGTGGAGAGTTTTTATGACTCCACCTACCTGTTCGGCTCGCTGTCGTATTCGTGGATGATCGGCAAACATGAAGGCGCTTACACCAATCCCTGGGGCCCGGATGTTTGGGCGCGCGATGTACCGCCGCCGAAGTGGATTGCGGTGCTCGGCGTGAAGATTCCAAGTTGGGATGCGCAGGTGGGTTGGCAGGGTGAGTTTGTGCGCAAGACTGATCGGTTGCCGAGCGACAACTATGGCTCTGGCAAAAACACGGTTGGCGATGTGTTTTACGACCAATACGCGAATGACCGTTACAACGTGCAGGGGTTGTTTGCCAATTGGAAACCGCAGCAGGCTTATTTGAAGGGAACTGAGGTGAATCTGACGGTTGATAATCTTTTTAATGAGGATTACCGGCCGGCGTTGAGTGGCGATCGGGCTTATAGCCAGGGGAGAAATGCCAAGGTAAGTGTGACGCGGTTTTTCTGATCCAGAGTTTGTGGTGGCAGGTCCGGCCCCTTCGCGGGCAAGCCTCGCTCCTACACAGGAACACGCCGAACCTGTAGGAGCGAGGCTTGCCCGCGAAGGCGATTTCGACTACTTCACCGAACTGCGCACCACCGACAACTCCGGCGCCACCACCCGCCGCTGCGACAAATACCGCATGCAACTCACCCGCAGAAACGACGCAAAATTCACCACTTCGCCGCGGTAGTCCATCACCTCTTCATAGAGCTTGGCGATCAACTGGTTGGTGGTCATGCCGTCGACCTCGGCGATTTCGCTGAGGATGTCCCAGAACTGATTTTCAAGGCGCAGCGTGGTGACCACGCCGCAGATGCGCAGCGAGCGGGAGCGCGATTCGTAGAGGATCGGATCGGCTTTGACGTAGAGCTCGCACATGCAAAGTCCCTCGTTACAGCGTGATGGTGGTGCCCAGCAAACCGAGGAAAGCGGCCAGCCAGCTCGGGTGCGCTGGCCACGCGGGGGCAGTCGCCAGATTGCCTTGAACGTGCGCATCCGTCACCGCGATATCGATGAACGTACCTCCGGCCAGTCGCACTTCCGGCGCGCAGGCCGGGTAGGCGCTGCATTCGCGACCCTGAAGAATGCCGGCGGCGGCGAGCAATTGCGCGCCGTGGCAGACGGCGGCGATCGGCTTGCCGGCCTGGTCGAAATCTCGCACAAGTTGCAGGACTTTTTCGTTCAGCCGCAGGTACTCCGGCGCACGACCGCCCGGCACCAGCAGCGCGTCGTAATCGGCGGCGTTAACCTTGGCGAAGTCGAAGTTCAGGGCAAACAGGTGACCGGGTTTTTCGCTGTAGGTCTGGTCGCCTTCGAAGTCGTGGATCGCGGTGCGCACGGTCTGCCCGGCGCTTTTGTCCGGGCACACGGCGTGCACACTGTGGCCAACCATCAGCAGTGCCTGGAACGGCACCATCACTTCGTAATCTTCGACGTAATCGCCGACCAGCATGAGGATTTTCTTGGCAGCCATGGGGAGGACTCCTCTGGGAATACGTGGGCGTTTGGAGTGTCCACGGTAGTCCGAATCTTCTGAGGCGGGTAATAACCAGCTACTACGGGCAACACGGTTTTTATCGAGAGGGGCTTGCCCCCTCCCCACAGAAGCTGAGGAAAACTATGCGCTGATCAGCGGCGCCGGCAGTAGTCAGGCGGCCCAAACTGCCCCCGCATAAACCCAGCCCTGTGGGAGCAAAGCTTGCTCCCACAGGGCGATGGCGATTTCAAGGACGCCTTCGCCGGCAAGTCTGGCTCCTACAGAGGCGTGGTGTTCAGAGGTAGCCGTCAGCCCGCAGCAACGTTTCCAGGCAATGTTCGCTGATCTGGTAAAAATCCTTCAGCTCTTGAATCTTCACCAGCAACTGCGCCGGGTCCTGCGGTTCGGAGCGTTTGACCGCGAGGATCATCTTGTTCTTGTTGGTGTGGTCGAGTGAGATGAACTCGAAGACCTTGGTTTCGTAACCACACGCTTCTAGGAACAGCGCACGCAAGCTGTCGGTGACCATTTCCGCCTGTTGGCCGAGGTGCAAACCGTATTGCAGCATCGGTTTGAGCAGCGCCGGGCTCTGGATTTGCAGGCGAATCTGTTTGTGGCAGCACGGCGAGCACATGATGATCGACGCCCCGGAACGAATGCCGGTGTGAATCGCGTAGTCGGTGGCGATGTCGCAGGCATGCAGGGCGATCATCACGTCGAGTTCGCTCGGCGCCACGCTGCGCACATCGCCGCACTTGAACACCAGCCCCGGATGCTCAAGCTTGGCGGCAGCGGCGTTGCACAGGTTGACCATTTCTTCGCGCAACTCGACGCCGGTGACTTCGCCCTCGGCGTTCAGCGTGTTGCGCAGGTAATCGTGAATCGCGAACGTCAGGTAGCCCTTGCCCGAACCGAAGTCCGCCACCCGCACCGGTTTGTCCAGCGCCAGTGGCGAGGTGGTCAGGGCATGGCTGAAGACTTCGATGAATTTGTTGATCTGCTTCCACTTGCGCGACATCGCCGGGATCAGCTCGTGCTTGCTGTTGGTCACGCCAAGGTCAGCGAGGAACGGCCGGTTCAGGTCGAGAAAACGGTTCTTCTCGCGGTTGTGCTCGGCGGACGGCACTTCGCGCAATTGCTGAGGTTTGCTCTTGAACAGCGAAGATCTGCCCTTTTTGCTGTACTCGAGCTGCGCTTCATCGGTCAGCGCCAGCAAATGCGCATTTTTGAACGACTCCGGCAACAGCGCGGCAATCGCCGCCACGCCTTCGGTCAACGGCAAGTTCTTGGTGATGTCGCGGGTTTTGTAGCGATAAACGAAGGACAGGCACGGCTGATCCTTGACCGTCAGTTGCTTGATGATCAGCCGCTGCAAATCCGCTTCGCCGCCGACGTACTTGGCCAGCACCAGTTTGATGAACGCGTTGTCGTCGAGGCTGGTTTGCAGCAGGTCGATGAACTGGGCGTGATGGTCCGGCGCGAGGCTGGCGGGAGTGGCGGTAACAGACATGGGAAAAACGGCCTCGGGCGGAGCGAATCGGGAATGGCGGGTATTTTAGGGGGGATGCGCCGCAAGGGCACGGCTAATTTCCCCAACGGCGTGTTCCTGTAGCAGCTGCCGAGCCTGCGAGGCTGCGTTCGGCTGCGCAGCAGTCGTGAACGGGGCACGCGGTTTTTCTGCAATACCGGGTGTGCGGTTTTACGACTGCTTCGCAGCCGGACGCAGCCTCGCGGGCTCGGCAGCTGCTACAGGGGGTTGGGGGGTGTCAGCGCAACACCACCAAGCGGTTCGGCAGCTCATTCTTCTGCTGCGTCGCCGGCACGTGCACTTTGAGCAATTCGCCGCAGGCCTCGATGCAGGTCACAAAACCCTGCAGCGTCTGGCCCTGTTTCACCTGGCGGGTGAACGCCGCGACAATCACTTCCCAGCTCTGGTTGTCCAGCCGCTTGGAAATCCCCTCGTCCACCAGAATCTCCACATAACGCTCGGCCTCGCTGACAAAAATCAGCACGCCGGTGCTGCCAACGGTGTGGTGCAGGTTCTGCTCCAGAAACTGTCGGCGAGCCAGGTTCGACGCGCGCCAATGGCGCACCGAACGCGGGATCAGACGCGTGGTAATCGCCGGGATCCGAAACAACAGGCACAGCACGATAAAACTCGACCACTGCACCATCAACAACAGGTTGAGCGTCAATGCGCCGGTCAGGTAATGCACGACGCCCGGTACCACCAGGGCCAGCAAACTGGCCCACAGCAGCGGAATGTAGGTGTAATCGTCGGCGCGCGCCGCGAGCACGGTGACCAGTTCGGCGTCGGTTTCGCGCTCGACCCGGGCAATCGCCTCGGCGACTTTGCGTTGTTCGTGTTCAGTCAGTAATGCCATGGTTATAAATGCCTGTTCCCTGATATTTTTATTGGCCGCATCATCACCAGCCGCCAGACGAACCGCCGCCACCAAATCCGCCACCGCCGAAACCGCCACTGGAACCGCCCGAACCACCGCGACCGGCCGGCAAAATGCCGAGCATCTGGCAGATGAACACGGTGACGATGAACAGCATCACCAGGAAGATAAACAGCCCCGGATGGCGCGAGATGAAATCGCTTTCTTCGCTGCCGCTGGACTCATACACCGTCGAAGGCTCGTCCAGCGGATTGCCGCCCAGCACCACCAGCATCGCGGCCACACCGTCGCTGATGCCTTTGCTGAAGTTGCCGGTTTTGAACGCGGGGGTGATCACCTGATTGATGATCACCGAACTCTGCGCGTCGGTAAGCCGATCTTCCAGGCCATAGCCGACTTCGATGCGCAACTTGCGCTCATCACGAGCGACGATCAGCAGCGCGCCGTTGTTCTTGTCCTTCTGCCCAATGCCCCAGGCGCGCCCAAGCTGATAGCCGAAATCGGCAATGTCGGTGCCCTGCAAATCCGCCAGGGTCACCACCACCAGTTGCTCGCCGGTCGAGGCCTCGTGGGCCTGCAACTGCTGCGTCAACTGCTCGCGCACGGTCGGCTCGATCATCTGCGCGTTGTCGACCACCCGCCCGGTCAGCGGCGGAAATTTCAGTTCGGCCTGAGCCGTGACCGCGACCACCCAAAGCATTAACACCAGGGCGTATTTGACGATTCCCATCAGCACCTCTTCCTGAATAATTGACCCGGCGCGCTACCAACTGCCGGAAGCACCGCCACCGCCAAAACTGCCACCTCCCCCGCTGAAACTGCTCGAGCTCGAACTCGAAGTGATCGAATCGATGTCCCGAGGCCCCGAGCTGCCAAAACTGAAACTCCAGCTCTTGTCAGGCTTGGGCGTTCTCGCCTCGCGTAGCGCGGCTTCTTTCTTGGCTGCTTTCTTAGCTGCTTTTTCGGCTGCTTTCTGTTCTTTGGACTTCGGCCGAAACGGATCGCCCTCATCGCGCCATGACCAGGCAAACACCGCGAACGGAATGCCGATCAACACGGTAAAGAACAGCACTCGCACTACGCCGAACCATTCGATGTTTGCCAGCCAGCCCTTGTCCGCAGTGTGGTAAACCATCATCCGGTCCGCCGCTGGCCCGAGCAGGCGCACGATCGAGGTCGTCCCGGCGATGATCCCCGACGAATACAGATCATCCTTGAAGTACGGAATGATCGAGTTCTGAATGATCATCGCCGCCGATATGTCGTTGAGCGGCCCTTCAAGTCCGTAGCCGACTTCGATCCTCACTTTGCGATCGTCGCGCGCCACCAACAGCAGCACGCCATTGTTTTTGTCCTTCTGGCCGATGCCCCAATGCCGGCCCAGTTCCACACCAAACTCTTCGATGCTGTAACCGCCGAGGCTGGGGACAGTGACCACGACGACTTGATCGGTGGTCGACTGTTCCAGGCGCTCAAGCATCTGCGTGAGGTACAGCGCGGCCGAAGGTGTAAGCAATTGCGCCGTATCGACGACGCGCCCGGTCAGCTTGGGGAACAGGCTTTGCAGCGCTACGGGCGTCGCGGCGACCGGTGGCGGCTCGACCTGCGAAACGGGTTGCGCCTGAAGCACATTCAACCCGTCCGTGGGTGTTGCAACCTGCGGCTGCGCCATCACGGCGCAGCTGCCTGCCAGCCACAGCGACAGCAGCGCGCCTTGCAGCGCGCGCTGTACGCCACGCATCAGAACTTCACTTGCGGCGCTTTATCGGCATCCGGGCTGGTCGCCTCGAAGGTCTCGCGGATCGGCAAGTCGCTGTACATCACGCTGTGCCACAGACGACCTGGGAAGGTGCGGATTTCGGTGTTGTATTTCTGCACGGCGAGGATGAAGTCGCGGCGCGCCACGGCAATACGGTTTTCCGTGCCTTCGAGTTGCGATTGCAAGGCGAGGAAGTTCTGGTTGGCTTTCAGGTCCGGGTAACGCTCGGACACCACCATCAGACGGCTCAACGCGCCGGTCAGCTGATCCTGCGCTTGCTGGAACTGTTTGAGTTTTTCCGGGTTGTCGAGCGTGCTGGCATCGACCTGGATCGAAGTCGCCTTGGCCCGTGCCTCGATCACCGCCGTCAGGGTGTCCTGCTCATGCTTGGCGTAACCCTTGACGGTTTCCACCAAGTTGGGGATCAGGTCGGCGCGCCGTTGATACTGGTTCTGCACCTGGCCCCAGGCGGCTTTGGCCTGTTCGTCGAGGGTCGGAATGGTGTTGATGCCGCAGCCGGCCAGCAGCGACGTCAACAGCATCAGCGCGGCGACGTGCAGGCTCGATCGATAGTTGAGTCGGACATTCATGAAAGTGATGCTCCTGTGTACATTCCATTGAAAAAACATCCAGCGGCGTGAAACCGAGCCATTAAGGCATAATCTGCGGCCACCACTGGATTGCATTGAGCCAATGGGCTAAAAGATGCCCAGCGCGATAAACAGTTCAGAAAAAACTGCAGTTTAAAAAGCAGCTCTGAAAAAACAGCTCGCAAGTTTGCTGTATTTTCCCGAGCAATGCTCGAACAAGCTCGAACAACAAATGCTTGAACAACACGAACAACAATAGTCGCTCCCTAATTTTTAGCTGACCGGCGCGTATCCACTGCCGTTTAGGCTTTCGAGAAAATCATTCATGAAGAAGCTGTGTTTGCTGGGCCTGTTCGTCAGCCTGGCCAGTTCTACCCTACTGGCCGCCACGACCCCTGCACCTCTCGATAAATCCACACCTCTCGATAAATCCACATCTCTGGAGAACCGCACATCTCTGGAGAACAAGGACGCCTTCATCACTGACCTGATGAAGCAAATGACCCTCGATGAAAAGATCGGCCAATTGCGCCTGATCAGCATCGGCCCGGAAATGCCGCGCGAGATGATCCGCAAGGAGATCGCCGCCGGCAATATCGGTGGCACGTTCAACTCGATCACCCGCGCCGAAAACCGTCCGATGCAGGACGCGGCGATGCGCAGCCGTCTGAAGATCCCGATGTTTTTCGCATATGACGTGATCCACGGCCATCGGACGATTTTCCCGATCAGCCTGGCATTGGCATCGAGCTGGGACATGGACGCGATTGCCCGTTCCGGGCGCATTGCCGCCAAGGAAGCGGCGGCCGACAGCCTCGACATCACGTTTGCGCCGATGGTCGATATCTCCCGCGACCCGCGCTGGGGCCGCACCTCCGAAGGTTTTGGTGAAGACACTTATCTGGTGTCGCGCATTGCCGGAGTGATGGTCAAGGCCTTCCAGGGCCAGGGCGCCAACGCGGCCGACAGCATCATGGCCAGCGTCAAGCATTTCGCCTTGTACGGCGCGGTCGAGGGCGGTCGCGACTACAACATCGTCGACATGAGCCCGGTGAAGATGTATCAGGATTACCTGCCGCCCTACCGCGCCGCGATTGACGCCGGCGCGGGTGGCGTGATGGTCGCGCTGAACTCGATCAACGGCATTCCGGCCACCGCCAACACCTGGTTGATGAACGACCTGTTGCGCAAGGATTGGGGCTTCAAAGGTTTGGCCGTGAGTGACCACGGGGCGATTTTCGAGCTGATCAAACACGGCGTCGCCCGTGACGGACGCGAAGCGGCGAAGCTGGCGATCAAGGCCGGCATCGACATGAGTATGAACGACACGCTCTACGGCAAAGAGCTGCCGGGGCTGTTGAAGGCTGGCGAAATCGAGCAGAAGGACATCGACAATGCGGTACGCGAAGTGCTCGCGGCCAAGTACGACATGGGCCTGTTCAAGGACCCGTACCTGCGAATTGGCAAGGCTGAGGACGACCCGGTCGACACTTACGCCGAAAGCCGTTTGCATCGCCCCGAAGCGCGTGATGTCGCGCGCCGCAGTCTCGTGTTGCTGAAGAATCAGAACCAGACATTGCCGCTGCGCAAAACCGCGAAAATTGCCTTGGTCGGTCCATTGGCCAAAGCGCCGATCGACATGATGGGCAGTTGGGCCGCCGCTGGGCGCCCGGCGCAATCGGTGACCTTGTTTGACGGCATGAACGCGGCGGTCGCCGATAAAGCGACGCTGATTTATGCGCGTGGCGCCAATATCACCGGCGACAAGAAAGTCCTCGATTACCTCAACTTCCTCAACTTCGACGCGCCGGAAGTGGTGGACGATCCGCGTTCGCCTCAGGTGTTGATCGATGAAGCGGTGAAAGCCGCCAAGGATGCCGACGTGGTGGTGGCGGCGGTCGGCGAATCGCGTGGCATGTCGCACGAATCGTCGAGCCGCACCGACCTGAACATCCCGGCCAGTCAGCGTGACCTGATCAAGGCACTGAAGGCCACCGGCAAGCCGTTGGTGCTGGTGTTGATGAACGGCCGGCCGTTGTCGATTCTCGAAGAAAACGAGCAGGCTGACGCGATTCTGGAAACCTGGTTCAGCGGCACTGAAGGTGGCAATGCGATTGCCGACGTGTTGTTCGGCGATTACAACCCGTCGGGCAAGCTGCCGATCACCTTCCCGCGTTCGGTCGGGCAGATTCCGACTTACTACAACCACCTGAGCGTTGGCCGGCCATTCACGCCGGGCAAACCGGGCAACTACACTTCGCAGTATTTCGATGACACCACCGGGCCGCTGTATCCGTTCGGTTTTGGTTTGAGCTACACCGATTTCAGCCTGAGCGACATGGCGCTGTCGTCGACCACGCTGAACAAGACCGGCAAGCTCGACGCCAGTGTGATGTTGAAAAACACTGGCAAACGTGACGGCGAAACCGTGGTGCAGCTGTACATCCAGGACGTCACCGGCTCGATGATCCGCCCGGTCAAGGAACTGAAAAACTTCCAGAAAATAATGCTCAAGGCCGGCGAACAGAAAGTCGTGCACTTCACCATTACCGAAGACGACCTGAAGTTCTTCAACGCCCAGGTCAAATACGCCGCCGAACCCGGCAAATTCAACGTGCAAATCGGCCTGGATAGCCAGGACGTGACGCAACAGAGCTTTGAGCTGCTCTGATCCACCATCCGCCACAAAACCTGTGGGAGCGAGCTTGCTCGCGATTTGGCCGACACATTCAGCCTATTTGTTGAATGTTAAACAGCCATCGCGAGCAAGCTCGCTCCCACAGGAGATTTTGGGCATCACCCAATTCTGTGCCCGGCACAAATCCCCTGTGGGAGCCGAGCTTGCTCGCGATGAGGCCGGTCCATTCAACATCTTTGTTGACTGCCACACCGCCATCGCGAGCAAGCTCGCTCCCACAGGAGATTTTGGGCATCACCCAATTCTCTGTCCGGCACAAACCCCCTGTGGGAGCCGAGCTTGCTCGCGATGAGGCCGGCACATTCAGCATCTTCGTTGACTGCCACACCGCCATCGCGAGCAAGCTTTGCTCCCACAGTCGATTTTGGGCATCACCCAATTCTATGCCCAGCACTGATCCCTTGTAGGAGTGAGCCTGCTCGCGATGAGGCCGGCACATTCAGCATCTTCGTTGACTGCCACACCGCCATCGCGAGCAAGCTTTGCTCCTACGGGGGGCGCTGCCCAATTCTGTGCCCGGCACAAATCCCCTGTGGGAGCCGAGCTTGCTCGCGATGAGGCCGGTACATTCAGCATCTTCGTTGGCTGCCACACCGCCATCGCGAGCAAGCTTTGCTCCTACAGGGGATGGGGGTGGCGGTCAGCCGCGGCGGTCGAGCATGTTGACCACGAGTCGATCGACCCAGCCCCAGATCCTTTGCTTGACCCGGCGCCAGAGCGGGCGGCGTTTCCAGGCTTCGAGGCTGACTTCCTGGCTCAGCGCAAAGTCTTTGTCAAAACTCGCAACCACTGCCGCCGTCAGTGCGGGGTCGAGCGCCTCAAGGTTGGCTTCGAGGTTGAAGCGCAGATTCCAGTGGTCGAAGTTGCACGAACCGATGCTCACCCAATCGTCGACCAAGACCATCTTCAGGTGCAGGAAGCACGGCTGATATTCGAAGATTTTCACCCCGGCACGCAGCAATCGCGGGTAATAACGATGGCCGGCGTAGCGCACCGACGGGTGATCGGTGCGCGGCCCGGTCAGCAGCAGGCGCACGTCGATGCCGCGCGCCGCCGCTTTGCGTAACGAGCGGCGGACTTTCCAGGTCGGCAGGAAATACGGCGTGGCCAGCCAGATGCGCTTCTGCCCACTGTTCAGCGCGCGGAACAGCGATTGCAGAATGTCGCGGTGCTGACGGGCGTCGGCATACGCCACCCGGCCCATGCCCTCGCCCACCGACGGCACGCGCGGCAGACGTGGCAGGCCGAAATGCGCGGCGGGTTTCCAGGCGCGGCGATGGCGGTTGGCGATCCATTGCCGATCGAACAGCAACTGCCAGTCGAGCACCAGCGGGCCGACGATTTCCACCATCACCTCGTGCCACTCGCTGGTGTCTTCGCCCGGCGTCCAGAACTCATCGGTGACGCCCGTGCCGCCCACCACTGCCAAACGCTGATCGACCAACAACAACTTGCGGTGATCGCGATAAAAGTTGCCGACCCAACGCCGCCAACTCAGGCGATTGTAAAAACGCAGCTCCACCCCCGCCGCATTCAAGCGCTGACGCAAGTTCAGGGTAAACGCCAGGCTGCCGTAATCATCGAACAGACACCGCACGCGAACCCCGCGCTCGGCGGCTTCGACCAACGCCACCACCATGGCCTCGGCGCAGGCACCCGCCTCGACCAGATACAGTTCCAGCTCGACCTGTTCTTCGGCGCGGGCAATCGCCGCCAACATGCGCGGGAAAAACTCCGGGCCATCGACCAGCAACTCAAAGCGATTGCCTTCACGCCAGGGGAATACGGCTCCGGTCATCTCAGCGCGCCGTAAAAATCAGCACCGCACTCACCGGCACCGACAGACTGATGGCCGACAAACCTGCAACGTTGCGCAAGCCTTCGAGCCCCGGCGCCAGATCAAAATCTGCCGCGTTGATCACCAGCGGTTCCAGCGTCACCACTTGAAAGCGCCGATCATCGAGGCGAGTCGCGAGCAACTCGGCGTTGTATTCGTGTTGTTTGCCGCGAAGGTTGACGGTCACCGGCAAACGCAATTCCAGCTGCGCGCCGGGCGCCAGATCGTTGATCGGGCGCAGATCGATTTGCGCGCTGATCAGCGCTTCGGGGAAGTTCTTGATGTCGAACAGATCCTTGCGCATGCGCTCGTCACGCAAGGGGATGCCGCTGTTCACCGATTCCATCTCGACTTCGACCTGCGCCAGCCCTTTGGGATCGACCTTGCCGTGCAGCACCAGGAAGCGCTGCACTTCAGAAATATTGGCGTTCTTGGTGCTGATGAACGACAGCCGCGATGACTCGCCGTCCAGATACCAATCCGCACGCGCCGCCAGTGAGGTAGCGGCCAGCAGCACAAAAGTGAGGGTTTTGCAGAGGGAACGGTTGAACATAAAGACCCGTGGGGCAGATAAACCTGAGCGAACCTTAACCGGGCATGGACGCGTTGCAAACCTCGAAGATGAAAAGAGTGTGGGAGCAAGGCTTGCCCGCGATGGCATCCCTGAAATGTCCTCGCGGCCAAGCCTTGCTCCCACCGAAGCGCGCCGCCCTCAAGGTTGCAAGCGGCAGCCTTGGCGCTCGCCGATCCACTGCGCGCTGTTGCTGCGCCCCATGCCGCTGACGGTCACGCGTCTGGCCGCCTCATCATCGACAAACCCACTGAACGGCAACCACTGCTTCACATAACCCAGGCAATACCCGGCGTCATTGTTCATCACATAGCGGCACGAGCAATATTCCTTGGCGGTGTAGGCGCTGATGATGTCCGGGAACGCCCACAGCGCCACCCGCTCGCGCCAGATCCAGCCCGCCAGCCACATCAGCAGCAACATCAGCAGCAACAGAAAAAAACTGCGGAATGGACGCCGCCGGACAAACCCGCTCATGGCTGCACCTTCGCCGCAAATGCCTTCATTGCCAGCTTCAACAAATCGTTATGCCGATACGTGCCGTCGCGATCATCGCCATAACGCACGATCACCAACTGTTCACTGGGAATCACGTAAAGCGCCTGCCCCCAGTGCCCCAACGCGGCGAAGGTATCGGCGGGCGCGTCGGGCCACGGTCGCGCCGCGCCATCGACTTCGCGATTGAGCCACCAATGGCCGCCGGGCACCGCTTCATCCTGACTGGCGCGATATCCGGCAAAGGGTTGCAGATTGAAAGCGACCCAATCCCTGGGCAGCAATTGCCGATCGTGCCAGCGCCCGTCACGCGCCATCAGCAGCCCGATCCGCGCCAGATCCCGCGCGGTCAGGTAGGCATAGGACGAAGCAACGAACGTCCCAGTGGCATCACGCTCCCACACCGCATGGCGAATGCCCAGCGGCGCGAACAGCGCGGTCCACGGATAGTCCGCATACCGGCTCGGCCCGACCATGCTTTTCAGCGCGGCCGCGAGCAGGTTGCTGTCGCCACTGGAATAACGAAACGCCTGCCCCGGCTGAGCAAAGCTGTCGTGCGCAGCGGTGAACGCGGCCATGTCGGCATGACCGCGGGTGTAAAGCATGGCAACCACCGAAGATTTAAGCGGCGCGTATTCGTAGTCTTCCTGCCAGTCGAGGCCGGAGGCCCAGTGCAGCAAGTCGGCGAGGGTGATCGCCGGGTTGTTCAGCGCGGGGTAAAACTTCACCACCGGATCCTGCAACGTGAACAACCCCTCGCCATACGCCACGCCCAACACCGTGGCCATCAGGCTTTTGCTGATCGACCAGGTCAGGTGCGGCGTGTCGGCGGTGGTCGCGCCGGCATAGCGTTCGTAGATCAATTGGCCGTCGCGGATCACCAGCAAGGCGTCGGTGCGCACGCCGGTTCGGGTGGCGTCATCGCGAGGCGCGAAGGCGTAGGATTCCAAAGCTTGAAGTGCCGGGCCGGTGATTTGCGCGCCGTTGGGCCACTGCTCGGCGGGCCAGTTTTCGGCGAGGGCCGGGGTGCTGAGCAGGAGGATGAAAAGCAGCGGCAAGCCTTTGAACATGGCGATGGCTCGGGGGAAGAATCTGCTGAGCCTAGTTGAGGTTGGTTACAGTTCCGAATGTGTGTTGTCGATAAGGACGCCTTCGCGGCAAGCCTCGCTCCTACAGGGGCTATGCATTGCCATTGCAGGAGCGAGGCTTGCCCGCGAAGAGGCCAGTCAGTCCAACGCAAATCCAGTCAACGCTTTGGCCAAGCGCTTCGACCGCGCCCCCGCCGCCAGATCCATCACCGCTTGATCACGCTGCCACATCGCCGCCCACTCTGCCGGGCCGCTGGCCATCGCTTGGTTGATCTCACTTTTGAGCGCATCAAACTGCGCAAACAACCCACCCAGCAGTACATGCGTCGCCGCACTGCTCGGCGCTTGCCGGCTGACCTCGGCGCAGCCGGCGAGCAACGCCAGCAAACGCAAACGCAGGTGTTGCGGCCAGTCGCTGTCCTGACCGACGCCATACAGCCAGGCACTCAACGCGCTCAGCACATAGATGTCTTCTAACGTGCGGAACGGTTTGACGTAAGCGTCCCAGCCATCGCCGGCGAGCAATTCACACACCGCGTTATCGAGAAATACCCGGCCGTGGCTGATGTCCGGCATCAGCGCGATGGCCGGCAGTTTTTCCAGCCGCACGCCCGGTTCGCCGGGATAAACCACCGCCAGACTCAAGCGAGGCACTTCGCCGGATTTTTCGCTGCGCGCGGCGATCAGCAACCAGTCGGCGGCATCGCCTGCGGTGACGAAATCCTTGCGGCCATCAAGGCGCAGATCGCTGAGCCGGGTTTGCATGTCTGCCGGGCGCAGGCTGCGCTGTTCGGTCGCGCACAAAGCACCGAGGCTGGGCGGCGCGCTCGGCCAGAGCATGCGCAGCGCCGCTTGATAACCGACCAGAAACGCCAGCCCCGGCGTCGCCATCAATCGCCCGCCGGCGACGGCCAATTCAAACGCAGTGACCGCGCCCAACTGTTGCAACAAGCTCGAAAAACCTTCGGCCAGATCGGCATTGGCGGGCAAGCGTTCGCGACCATTCAACAGGGTTTGCCAAGGCATCAGAGGCTCCTCGTGGGCTGTCATATAAGCATCACCAAAGCTTCATGGCGATGACACCGGGGCTACATAGCCTGACTTTGCACAACACGGCTGCATAAAGAAAGTCGATCGGCTGCAACCCACGACGGGTGAACGGCCCGTACGGAGATTCGCAATGACTCAGATCGCCCGCATCAGCGACACCGGCAATGAACGCCGCCTGCAAGCCGAACGCCTGATCGGCAGCGAGGCCTTGCAGGAAGCCCAGGCCTTGCGTTTCAACGTATTCAGCGGCGAGTTCAACGCCAAACTGAAAGGCGCCGAACGCGGTCTGGACATGGATGATTATGATGTTCACTGCGCCCACATCGGCGTGCGTGATTTGAACAGCGGCCGTTTGGTCGCGACCACCCGATTGCTCGATCACACCGCCGCCAGCAGCCTCGGCAAGTTCTACAGCGAAGAAGAATTCAGCTTGCACGGGCTGGTGCATCTCAAAGGCCCGATCCTCGAAATCGGCCGCACCTGCGTCGACCCGGCTTACCGCAATGGCGGCACCATCGCCGTGCTCTGGGGCGAATTGGCCGAAGTCCTCAATCAGGGCGGCTACAGCTATTTGATGGGCTGCGCGAGCATTCCGATGCAGGACGGCGGGATTCAGGCGCACGCGATCATGCAGCGTTTGCGCGAACGTTATCTGTGCACCGAACACCTGCGCGCCGAGCCGAAAAAACCGCTGCCGACGCTGGATATTCCTTCCAACGTCATCGCCGAAATGCCGCCGCTGCTCAAGGCCTACATGCGCCTCGGCGCGAAGATCTGCGGCGAGCCGTGCTGGGACGAAGATTTCCAAGTGGCCGACGTGTTCATCCTGCTCAAGCGCGACGAACTCTGCCCGCGCTACGCCCGTCACTTCAAGGCAGCCATGTAATGGGCCGCCTGCGGGTGTACGCGCGAATTGCGCGAGTGCTGTTGGTGGTGGCGCTGGGGTTGACCATGGCCAGCGTGTTCGGGCTGTTCGAACGCGCCGGGATTGCGCATTCGATGGTTCGGCGCCAGCGCTGGTCGCGGTTTTTCATGAGGCGCCTGAGCAATGCCCTGCCCTTTCGCGTGACGGTGCACGGCGAATTGCCGAAAGCGCCGATGCTGTGGGTCAGCAATCATGTGTCGTGGACTGACATTCCGTTGCTCGGGATGATCACGCCGCTGTCGTTTCTGTCGAAAGCCGAAGTGCGCACCTGGCCCGTCGCCGGGTGGCTGGCGGCCAAGGCTGGCAGTCTGTTTATCCGCCGCGGTGCGGGCGACAGCCAGTTGATTCGCAAACAGATGACCCGTCACCTGCAACAGGCGCATCCGCTGCTGATGTTCCCGGAAGGCACCACCACTGACGGCCGCTCGTTGCGTACTTTCCATGGCCGCTTGCTGTCAGCGGCGATTGACGCCGAAGTGCCGATGCAACCGGTGGCGATTCGTTACCTGCGCGACGGCGAGATCGATCGGCTGGCGCCGTTTATTGGCGACGATGATTTGCTCTCGCACCTGATGCGTCTGTTTGCCAATGATCAGGGCGAAGTGGAGATTCACTTGCTCAAGCCGATTGCCTGCGAAGGACGTGAACGCGCGGCGCTGGCGTTTGAAGCGCAGCAGGCGGTGCAGCGGGCGTTGTTTGGTGAAGTGACGAAACCTGCCGAACCGCGGCGCGTCGGCGAACTTATCGCCGCGTAATGCTTTTTGTAGGAGCGAGGCTTGCCCGCGAAGGGAACGCCGCGGTGTAGCTGATACACCGCGTCATCGTTCTTCGCGGGCAAGTCTCGCTCCTACAGGTAATGCGTATTAGCGGTTATTGGCGAAATCCTGAAGCTGCGGATAGAACAACCGGAAATCCTCGCTCAACGGTTCATACAACACGCGCAATTCCTGCATCGCCCCGGCCAGCTCTTCCGGTTTGCTCAAGCGCCGCGAAATCCCGCGCAGCACCTGCGACAACACTTCGAACTCCTCGTAAGAACCCAACCAGTCATTGGCCACCATGTGCGGCGCGATCTGCGCCAGGCGTTCCGGCAGTTGCGGCTCACTGGACAACACCTGGTAAACGCCCGAGGTGAATTGTGCCAGCGGTTGATCCGCGTACAGCCTCCAGTCCCGCGCCAGGCAATGGTCGAAAAACACGTCGAGGACGATTCCGGCATAACGCCGACGGGTTACGGAAAATCGTGACAGGGCGATGTCCACCAACGGATGGCGGTCGGTGAAAACATCGATGCGCCGATGCAAGTGAATCGCTGCTTCGATCTCCGGTGGGTAATGCCCTTGCAGCCGGCCCTTGACGAAATCGCCGTAGAGGCTGCCGAGCAGTTGACCGGGGCGCTGGCCACCGAGGTGCAGATGTGCGAGATAGTTCATGGGCGCAGCTTAGCACTGCGGCTTTACTTCAGAACATCCGACGTATCGTTATAACCCGATATACCGATTTAATTGATCGTAAGATCGAAATCATATTGGTATATCGGGATATGACGATCTAAAGTTCGCCTCATCGCGATATAGCGTTTTACTCATCACGAGCCCACACCATGACCCTTGACCTCGACGAAATAATAAAAGCCCTGGCACACCCAGTACGCCGAGACATTCTCATCTGGCTGAAAGACCCCAAGGTGCAGTTCCCCGAACAGTTGCACAACCACGAATACGGCATTTGCGCCGGGCAGATCGACCAGCGCTGCGGCCTGTCGCAGTCGACCGTGTCGGCACATTTGGCGACGTTGCAACGCGCCGGGCTGATCAGCAGCCAGAAAGCCGGTCAATGGCACTTCTTCAAACGCAACGAGGACGTGATTCAAGCGGCCCTCGACGCCATCGTCAAAGAGCTCAGCGCTCCGACAAGGAAATAATCAATGCCCCTCTCGCTACTCATTCTGGCCCTCAGCGCCTTCGCTATCGGCACCACCGAGTTCGTCATCATGGGCCTGTTGCCCGATGTTGCAGCTGACCTCGGTGTGTCGATTCCTGGCGCCGGTTGGCTGGTAACCGGTTACGCCCTCGGTGTCGCCATCGGTGCGCCGTTCATGGCGCTGGCCACCGCCCGCCTGCCGCGCAAAGCGGCTTTGGTAGCATTGATGGGGATTTTCATCGTCGGCAACCTGCTCTGCGCGATGGCCAGTGACTACAACGTGCTGATGTTTGCCCGGGTGGTCACTGCGCTGTGCCACGGTGCGTTCTTCGGCATCGGTTCGGTGGTGGCGGCAGGCCTGGTGCCGGCCAACAAACGTGCCTCGGCTGTGGCGCTGATGTTCACCGGTTTGACCTTGGCCAACGTCCTCGGCGTACCGCTGGGCACCGCGCTGGGTCAGGAAGCCGGTTGGCGTTCGACCTTCTGGGCGGTGACCGTGATCGGCGTGATTGCGCTGATCGGCCTGATCCGCTTCCTCCCGGCCAAGCGCGATGAAGAGAAACTCGACATGCGCGCCGAACTGCGCGCCCTCAAAGGCGCCGGCATCTGGCTGTCGTTGAGCATGACCGCGCTGTTCGCCGCGTCGATGTTCACCCTCTTTACCTACGTCGCGCCGCTGCTCGGCGACGTTACCGGCGTCTCGCCCAAAGGCGTGACCTGGACCCTGCTGCTGATCGGCCTCGGCCTGACCGTCGGCAACATCATCGGCGGCAAACTGGCGGACAAACGCCTGGGCGCCACGCTGATCGGCGTCTTCATCTCGATGGCCGTGGTCTCCACAGTGCTGACCTGGACCAGCGTCGCGCTGATCCCGACCGAAATCACTTTGTTCCTCTGGGCCACCGCCTCGTTTGCTGCGGTACCGGCGCTGCAGATCAACGTGGTGACCTTCGGCAAAGCCGCGCCCAACCTGGTTTCCACGCTGAACATCGGCGCGTTCAACGTCGGCAACGCCCTCGGCGCCTGGGTCGGCGGCAGCGTCATCGCCCACGGCTTCGGCCTGACCAGCGTGCCCCTCGCCGCAGCCGCACTGGCGGTGCTGGCCTTGCTGGTGACGCTGATCACCTTCCGTCAGGGCGCCAACCCCGACCTGGCGCCGGCGACCAACTGAGTTTCCTCAACTGATTTGTACTGAAGCGATTTGTATTAACTGATTTTTACTGAACTGATTTGGAGAGCTTTCCATGACGACAATTTTTGATCCGATCAAACTGGGCGACGTCGAGTTGGCCAACCGCATCATCATGGCGCCGCTGACCCGCTGCCGCGCCGACGAAGGCCGCGTGCCGAACGCGCTGATGGCCGAATACTACGTGCAGCGCGCCTCCGCCGGGCTGATCCTCAGCGAAGCCACCTCGGTAACGCCGATGGGCGTCGGCTACCCGGACACCCCGGGCATCTGGTCCAACGACCAAGTGCGTGGCTGGGCCAACGTGACCAAAGCCATCCACGGCGCGGGCGGCAAGATTTTCCTGCAACTGTGGCACGTCGGCCGGGTTTCCCACCCGTCGTACCTGAACGGCGAAGCACCGGTGGCCCCGAGCGCGATCCAGCCAAAAGGTCACGTCAGCCTGGTGCGCCCGATGGCCGATTACCCAACGCCGCGCGCGCTGGAAATCGCCGAAATCGCGGACGTTGTTGACGCTTACCGCGTCGGTGCCGAAAACGCCAAGGCTGCCGGGTTTGACGGCGTGGAAATCCACGGCGCCAACGGCTACCTGCTCGACCAGTTCCTGCAAAGCAGCACCAACCAGCGCACCGACGAGTACGGCGGCTCCCTGGAAAACCGTGCGCGCCTGCTGCTCGAAGTGACTGACGCGGCGATCGAAGTCTGGGGCGCCGGCCGCGTTGGTGTGCACTTGGCACCGCGCGCCGACTCGCATGACATGGGCGACGACAACTTGTCCGAAACCTTCACCTACGTCGCTCGCGAACTCGGCAAGCGTGGCATCGCGTTCATCTGCTCGCGCGAGAAAGAAGGCGCTGACAGCCTCGGCCCACAACTGAAAGAAGCTTTCGGCGGCCCTTACATCGCCAACGAACGCTTCACCAAGGACAGCGCCAACGCGTGGCTGGCCGCGGGCAAGGCCGATGCGGTCGCCTTCGGCGTGCCGTTCATTGCCAACCCGGACCTGCCGGCGCGTTTGAAAGCAGATGCGCCGTTGAATGAGCCGCGCCCAGAACTGTTTTATGCCAAGGGCCCAGTTGGTTATATCGACTACCCGACGCTCTAACGTTACAGCGCGACAAACAAAAGCCACGACTCATTAGAGTTGTGGCTTTTTTATGGGCGCCTGAAAAGTCACACCCAACTACTCGATGAAATAACCAATAACAACTTGCCTCAGCATTAAATAGTGCTCAGCGATTCTTTCATGTTAAAAAACAAACAGGCGCCCAACCCACTTATATAATCTCTGAACACAGCGAATAACTTATGATCAGCAAAACCAAACTATTCACCGCTATTGCACTCGGAACACTTGCACATGCTTCACTCGCGGCTGATGGCTCACCCCGGACCCTTCATTATGTAGATGACAACACCACGACTATTAACCTGTACATCACCAATCGCACCGGCGATACAGCAGAGCTGATCGAGGCGCATGGTCGCGAGGTCGATCCCGAACAGAACCCCGTAGTCAGCGCCAACCAAACGCTCAACTTCACCAGCGAGAACCCTTTCCACTTCAGCACATTTCTCCAACCGCTCATTACCCTCACTGCAACGTACACCTACGCCGCTGGCGATAAGGTCTGCGAATTCACCACGTGGACCAAAGCCAAATACGAACACGGCGGTAACGATGGCATCCGCACTCACTTTGCCGGCACTGCACGCTCTGTTGGCGAAGAAGAGGCAGACTGTTCAACGTTGATTCATGCCGTTGATAGAACTTCTCTCTACAGCTCGGCTGTTGAATTCTTCATCCAATAATCCCGCCAACTACAAGGACGTAAAACAATGAAACTATCTGGCATTCGCGGCTGTGCAGCTCTGCTTACTTTACTTGCAACAAATTCCGTAATGGCAGCACCCGGCAACCCGGTGGTTGACATCAACATCGTCAACGAAACTTACGGCACACTAAAACTGATCAGTTATACAAGTAACGATGGCCAACCCCAACGGCCATTAACGGCCTACAATGTCGGTCCC
The DNA here is from genome assembly GCF_002836905.1 of Pseudomonas sp. 43NM1. Lineage (NCBI taxonomy): Bacteria > Pseudomonadati > Pseudomonadota > Gammaproteobacteria > Pseudomonadales > Pseudomonadaceae > Pseudomonas > Pseudomonas sp. 43NM1. The sequence continues at coordinate 35,575 of NZ_MKGS01000156.1, forward strand.
GGTACAACCGAGCGAATGAAGATCCAGGGAGACTGGGATTTTTCTTTTCGCAACTCGCGATTTGTCGGTTTGAAAAATCGCGGTCCGATGACAACTACGTTGACCTATGAAACGCATGATGGGTTGCGTTGCACCGTCAGCACTCGATTGAGCGTGACGCAGCCAGGTTTCGAACTGATAAGTTTCCTCGAGCCGGACTTGATCGCCAAGCGAACTTATACTGTGCGATCTTCAGGCGTGACTGACGGCGAGAATCGCTGCCAGCTCAACGCATCGACCATGGGCAAGGCCCCCTTCAGCTACAGCCTTGAATTGGTCATAGGCACGAATGACTCGCGCCGCAGGGAATTCTGAGTTTGCATAGACGCTTTTCACGGTTCTTCACTGAAGCGAAACAAATTTCCTACAAAATTCGCTGGCGATTGCCTGTGAAGCAGGCCGCCAGACGTATATAAATGCACACCACTGCCACACTGTGCGGCGAGGACACATTCCTCGTCCGCCGTGATCGAGGACACAGCGGGTTTTATTGCGCTTTTTTCATTTGCGCAGGCTGGGGCTCAAGCGCAGCATGTCCAATCCTGTATCGACCCAACGCTCGGCCTCGGCCGCCAGCTCGAAGCTGTCGGGCGCCAGCAGCCACTGATAGAGGATGCCGTCGATGTAGGCATGCAGGCTGACCGCCGCGCGGACCGTGTCGAGGTCTTCGGGCAACTGCCCGCGATTCACCGCGTTGGTCAATGCCAGCGCGATTCGTACGTTGCAGTCGAGGCTGACCGCCCGCCGCTGTTGGCGCAGATCACACATTTCATCGGTGAATTCGCACTTATGAAACAAAATCTCATTGATGCGTCGGGTCTTCGGGTCCAGAGCAACTTGCTGAAACAAATGAATCAGCAGCTTGCGCATCCAGCCCAACGGATCGAGTTCGTCCTCGCTTTCACTGGCCCGGGCCATTTCATCCAGCGGCTCCTGCAAGGTATTGAGCATGGCCTGCACCAAGTCCGCCTTGTTGCTGAAATGCCAATAGATGGCCCCGCGCGTCACGCCGGCCAGCGAGGCAATATCGGCCAGCGTCGTGCGCGCCACGCCCCTTTCAAAAAAGGCTTTCTCGGCCGCTTCGAGTATCTGGCTCCGGGTTTCCTGAGCTTCCTCTTTGGTACGACGAACCATGGCAGTACAACCTCAATCAGGATGCCTCAGCGATGCCTGAACATGCGCTGAATAAAAGTGGGGCAAGCGCTCTTGGGCGTCGTCCCCGGCCTACAATTCCAACCCTTGAACGGCTTTTGTAGCGATGAGGATACGCAGCCAGGGTGTTTACAAACAACCATGAACGTAAGTATATTGCTTAGCAAGCTACTTATCCACTCAGCGCACATTTTTTACCCTTCCACATTTCTGGTGCGTGTCTTGCGCGCCTGACCCGAGGATCTTCATGCAATTCAAGCCAGCTGTTACCGCTCTGGTCACTGCCGTCGCCCTGGCATCGCTGCTCAGCGGATGTAAAAAGGAAGAGGCACCGCCTGCCCCTCCCGCCCCTCAGGTCGGCGTCGTCACCTTGAAAGCTCAAGCCTTTACCCTGACATCAGAACTTCCGGGGCGTACCAGCGCGTACCGCGTCGCCGAAGTTCGTCCACAGGTCAATGGCATCATCCTCAAGCGTCTGTTCAAGGAAGGGGCAGACGTCAAGGCTGGCCAGCAGCTGTATCAGATCGATCCGTCGGTCTATGAAGCGACGCTGAAAAGCGCTCAGGCCAACCTGCAGCAGACCAAATCGATCTCCGATCGCTATCAGCAGTTGGTGAAAGAACAAGCGGTCAGCCGCCAGGAATTCGACACCGCCCAGGCCAATCGCCTGCAATCGGAAGCGACCCTGCAAACGGCCCAGATCAACGTGCGCTACACCAAGGTCTACGCGCCGATCTCCGGGCGTATCGGCCGCTCTTCGGTGACCGAAGGCGCGCTGGTCACCAATGGCCAGACCGATGCGATGGCGGTGATCCAGCAACTCGACCCGATCTACGTCGACGTCACCCAATCCTCGGTCGAGCTGCTTGAGCTGCGCCGCGAACTGGAAAGCGGGCGCCTGCAAAAGTCTGGCGACAACTCGGCAGCGGTCAAACTGACCCTGGAAGACGGCAGTGAATACGCGCAGCCGGGCAAACTCGAGTTCTCCGAAGTCTCGGTTGACCAGACCACCGGTTCCGTCACTTTGCGTGCAGTGTTCCCGAACCCGGATCACACGCTGCTGCCAGGCATGTTCGTGCACGCCCAGTTGCAGGCCGGCGTCAACGCCGCAGCGATTCTGGCGCCACAGCAAGGCGTGACCCGCGACCTCAAAGGCACGCCGACCGCGATGGTCGTCGGTGCCGACAACAAGGTCGAGCTGCGCCAACTCAAGGCCAGCCGCACCGTGGGCACCCAGTGGCTGATCGAAGATGGCCTCAAGGAAGGCGATCGACTGATCACCGAAGGGCTGCAATACGTCAAACCTGGCGTCGAAGTTAAAGTCAGTGAAGCGACTAACGTTGGCGCGAAGAGCCCGGCCCCCGCACAGGCAGCTGATAAGGCTTCCAGCGGCAAAGGGGAGTAAACCATGTCGAAATTCTTTATCGACCGTCCAATTTTCGCCTGGGTGATTGCCCTGGTGATCATGTTGGTCGGGGCACTCTCGATCCTCAAACTGCCGATCAACCAATACCCGAGCATTGCGCCTCCGGCCATTGCGATCCAGGTGACCTACCCAGGCGCGTCCGCACAAACCGTGCAGGACACCGTGGTGCAGGTCATCGAGCAACAGCTCAACGGTATCGATAACCTGCGTTATGTCGCCTCGGAAAGTAACTCCGACGGCAGCATGACCATTACCGCAACCTTCGAGCAGGGCACCAACTCCGATACCGCGCAGGTTCAGGTCCAGAACAAACTGAACCTGGCCACCCCGCTGCTGCCGCAAGAAGTGCAGCAACAGGGGATCCGCGTCACCAAGGCAGTGAAGAACTTCCTGATGGTGATCGGCGTGGTGTCGCGCGACGGCAGCATGACCAAGGACGACTTGTCCAACTACATCGTGTCGAACATGCAGGACCCGATCTCGCGGACCGCCGGTGTCGGTGACTTCCAGGTCTTCGGTGCCCAGTACGCGATGCGCATCTGGCTCGACCCGGCCAAGTTGAACAACTACAACCTGACCCCGGTGGACGTGAAAACCGCGATCGCCGCGCAGAACGTTCAAGTTTCTTCCGGTCAACTCGGTGGCTTGCCTGCCGTACAAGGCCAGCAGCTGAACGCAACGATCATCGGCAAGACGCGCCTGCAAACTGCCGAGCAGTTCAAGGCGATCCTGCTGAAGGTCAACAAGGACGGCTCGCAAGTACGCGTCGGTGATGTTGCCGATGTTGCGCTGGGTGGTGAAAACTACTCGATCAGCGCCCAGTTCAACGGCAGCCCGGCATCCGGTCTGGCGGTCAAACTGGCCAACGGCGCGAACGCCCTCGACACCGCTAAAGCCCTGCGCAACACCATCGAAACCCTCAAGCCATTCTTCCCGCAAGGGATGGAAGTGGTGTTCCCGTACGACACCACCCCGGTGGTGACCGAGTCGATCAAGGGCGTTGTTGAAACCCTGGTCGAAGCGATCGTGCTGGTGTTCCTGGTGATGTTCCTGTTCCTGCAGAACTTCCGCGCCACCGTCATCACCACGATGACTGTGCCGGTGGTATTGCTGGGTACGTTCGGGATCCTCGCGGCATTCGGTTTCAGCATTAACACCCTGACCATGTTCGGCATGGTGCTGGCCATCGGCTTGCTGGTGGACGATGCGATTGTGGTGGTGGAAAACGTCGAACGGGTGATGAGCGAGGAAGGCCTCTCGCCCAAGGAAGCGACGAAGAAATCCATGGGCCAGATCCAGGGCGCGCTGGTCGGTATTGCGCTGGTGCTCTCGGCGGTACTGCTGCCGATGGCGTTCTTCAGCGGCTCGACTGGTGTGATCTACAAACAGTTCTCGATCACTATCGTTTCGGCGATGGCGTTGTCGGTACTGGTTGCCCTGATCTTCACCCCGGCACTCTGCGCGACCATGCTCAAGGCGATTCCGAAAGGCGAGCACGGCACACCGAAGCGCGGCTTCTTTGGCTGGTTCAACCGCAGTTTCGACCGTGGTGTCAAAAGCTACGAGCGTGGCGTCGGCAGTATGCTCACGCACAAGGCCCCGTACCTGTTGGCCTACCTGATTATCGTGGTCGGCATGATCTGGCTGTTCACGCGCATTCCAACGGCGTTCCTGCCGGAAGAAGACCAGGGCGTACTGTTCGCCCAAGTGCAAACGCCGGCCGGTTCCAGCGCCCAGCGTACGCAAGTGGTCGTCGACGAAATGCGTGAATTCCTCCTGCGTCCGACCAAGGACGGCGGTGAAGGCGATGCTGTGGCCTCGGTGTTTACCGTCAACGGCTTCAACTTCGCCGGTCGTGGTCAGAGCTCCGGTATGGCGTTCATCATGCTCAAGCCGTGGGACGAACGTAACGCTGACAACAGCGTGTTCAAACTGGCGGAGCGCGCGCAGCAGCACTTCTTCACGTTCCGTGATGCCATGGTGTTTGCCTTCGCGCCACCGGCGGTACTCGAATTGGGTAACGCCACCGGTTTCGACGTGTTCCTGCAGGACCGCGCCGGTATCGGTCACGACAAGTTGATGGCCGCGCGTAACCAGTTCCTCGGGATGGCGGCGCAAAGCAAAGTCCTCGCGCAAGTGCGTCCGAACGGTCTGAACGACGAGCCGCAATACCAGCTCGACATCGATGACGAGAAGGCCAGCGCGCTGGGCATCACGCTTACCGACATCAACAACACCTTGTCGATTGCCTTGGGCAGTAGCTACGTCAACGACTTCATCGACCGTGGTCGGGTGAAGAAGGTTTACGTGCAAGGTCAGCCGGGTTCGCGGATGAGCCCGGAAGATGTGAAGAAGTGGTACGTGCGCAACTCCGAAGGGACCATGGTGCCGTTCTCCGCGTTCGCCAAAGGTGAGTGGATTTACGGTGCGCCGAAGCTCTCGCGTTACAACGGCGTAGAAGCGATGGAAATCCTCGGGGCTCCGGCACCGGGTTATTCCACCGGTGAAGCGATGGCCGAAGTCGAAGCGCTGGCGAAGAAACTGCCGGCGGGCGTGGGCATTTCCTGGACCGGTCTGTCGTATGAAGAACGCTTGTCCGGCTCGCAAGCGCCTGCGTTGTATGCCTTGTCGCTGCTGATGGTGTTCCTGTGTCTGGCGGCGTTGTATGAAAGTTGGTCGATTCCGATCGCGGTCATGCTCGTGGTGCCGCTGGGGATCATCGGTGCGCTGATGGCCACCAGTCTGCGCGGTTTGTCCAACGACGTGTACTTCCAGGTGGGGCTGTTGACGACTATTGGTCTGGCGGCGAAAAACGCTATTCTGATCGTCGAATTCGCCAAGGAGCTGCATGAGCAGGGCCGAAGCCTGCGCGATGCGGCGATCGAAGCCTGCCGGATGCGTCTGCGACCGATCATCATGACCTCGCTCGCCTTCGTCCTCGGCGTGGTGCCGCTGGCGATTTCCACGGGCGCAGGCTCGGGTAGCCAGCATGCGATCGGTACCGGGGTAATTGGCGGTATGCTCACGGCCACGATCCTGGCGATCTTCTGGGTCCCACTGTTCTTCGTTACGGTGTCGTCCATTGGCCAGCGCAAAAACGCTGATCAGGATGACGCACCTGAAACTCCTAAAGAGGCTGGCCAATGAGCAAGTCGCTACTCTCCCTAGCTGTTGCCGCGTTCGTGCTCGGTGGCTGCTCGCTGATTCCTGACTATCAGCAGCCTGCCGCCCCGGTGGCAGGCCAGTACCCGCAAGGGCCGGCGTATTCGCCGGCCAAGGCGCCTGGCCAGGCTGCGGCGGAACAGGGCTGGAAGCAGTTTTTCCATGACCCGGCCCTGCAGCAGATGATCCAGGTTGCCCTGGAAAACAACCGCGACCTGCGTGTCGCGGCGCTGAACATCGACGCATACGCGGCGCAGTACCGCATCCAGCGTGCCGATTTGTATCCGGCGGTTTCGGCCAATGGCAGCGGCAGCCGTCAGCGGCTTCCGGCCCGCGCCTCGCAAACCGGCGAAGCGGGTATTTCCAGTTCCTACTCGGCGACCGTGGGCATCAGCGCTTATGAACTCGACCTGTTCGGTCGCGTTCGCAGCCTCAGCGAACAAGCCTTGCAGCAATACTTCGCCACTGAAGAAGCGCGCCGCAGTACGCAGATCAGCCTGGTGGCCAACGTTGCCAACGCTTATCTGACCTGGCAGGCCGACAAAGAACTGCTGAAGCTGACCCAGGACACCCTCGGCGCGTTCGAGGAAAGCTTCAAGCTGACCTCGCGCAGCAACGAAGTGGGGGTCGCCTCGGCCCTGGACCTGGCGCAGTCGCGTACCTCGGTGGAAAACGCCCGTGCGCAATTGGCCAAGTACACCCGCCAAGTCGCGCAGGACGAAAACAGTCTGGTGCTGCTGCTCGGCACTGGCCTGCCGGGCAATCTGCCGGCTTCCAAGCCGCTGTCGGACGATCTGCTCAGCGAAGTCCCGGCCGGCTTGCCGTCGGACTTGCTGCAACGCCGTCCGGACATCCTGCAAGCCGAATACAACCTGAAAGCGGCTAACGCCAACATCGGCGCGGCGCGTGCAGCGTTCTTCCCGAGCATCAGCCTGACCGCCAATGCCGGGACCCTGAGCCCGGACTTGTCCGGCCTGTTCAAGGGTGGTTCGGGGACGTGGTTGTTCTCGCCGCAGATCAACCTGCCGATCTTCAACGCCGGCAGCCTGCGCGCCAGCCTGGATTATTCGAAAATCCAGAAAGACATCGGCGTGGCGAACTACGAGAAGTCCATTCAAACGGCCTTCCAGGAAGTCGCCGACGGCCTGGCCGCGCGCCAGACCTACACCGATCAGTTGCAGGCGCAGCGTGATTTCGTCACCGCCAACCAGGACTACTACCGTCTGGCCGAGCGTCGTTATCGCATTGGTGTCGACAGCAACCTGACCTTCCTCGACGCCCAGCGTCAGTTGTTCAGCGCGCAACAAGTGCTGATCACCGATCGTCTGTCGCAGCTGGTCAGCGCGGTCAATCTGTACAAGGCACTGGGTGGTGGCTGGAACGAGCAAACCGCCAAAACCGAGCCGTTGAAAGAAGAAGCGCCGAAGTTGAAATTGTTCTGATAGCGCTTTGAACACAAGAAGCCCACCGATTGGTGGGCTTTTTGTTGGCTGCGGGAAAATGTGGTTTGGCGGCTGGCGCCATCGCGAGCAAGCTCACTCCCACAGTTGACCGAGTTTGTTCAGGAAGAATCCGATCACCTGTGGGAGCGAGCTTGCTCGCGATAAGGCCAGCCTATTCAGCACAAAACCCCGACCAATCTATGTTCGGTAACCGCCCAAAACCCACTCC
>NZ_MKGS01000157.1:0-41840 GCF_002836905.1 Pseudomonas sp. 43NM1
TAAAGATCGGCTCCCTTTCCCCTCTCCCCCTTGGGGAGAGGGCTGGGGTGAGGGGTGGATCTAACTGACCCACCCCAATCCAAGCATCACTCAGCCGTCGAAGGCTTCTCCCAAAGGTTGATCCCGCCCTCTTGGGCAAATCGGTCGATCTCCGCCAGTTCTTCCGCGCTGAAGCTCAGATTCTTCAACGCGCCGACGTTTTCGATGATCTGCTCCGGGCGGCTCGCGCCGATCAGTGCCGAGGTCACGCGCGGGTCGCGCAGGGTCCAGGCCAGTGCCAATTGCGCAAGGCTCTGACCACGGCGCTTGGCGATCTCGTTGAGCCCGCGCACGTGCGCGATGTTGGCTTCGGACAAGTGCGATTCCTGCAGCGAACCGCCGCCCGGACGGTTGACCCGCGCGTCCTTCGGAATGCCGTTCAGGTATTTGTCGGTCAACAACCCTTGAGCCAACGGCGTGAAGGCAATCACCCCGGTGCCGAGTTCGTCGGTGACATCCAGCAAGTCTTTTTCGACCCAGCGATTGAGCAGGTTGTACGCCGGTTGATGGATCAACAGCGGCACTTTCCACTCTTGCAGCAGCGCGGCCATTTCGCGGGTTTTCACCCCGGAATAGGACGAGATACCGATGTACAACGCCTTGCCCTGCTGCACGGCAGTGGCGAGGGCACTGGCGGTTTCTTCCAGCGGGGTGTCCGGGTCGAAGCGGTGCGAATAGAAGATGTCGACGTAGTCGAGGCCCAGGCGTTGCAGGCTCTGGTCGAGGCTGGCGAGCACGTATTTGCGCGAACCGCCGCCCTGCCCGTACGGGCCTGGCCACATGTCCCAACCGGCCTTGCTGGAGATGATCAGTTCGTCGCGATACTGCTTGAAGTCTTCGCGCAGCAAACGGCCGAAATTGGTTTCGGCGCTGCCGTACGGCGGGCCGTAATTGTTGGCGAGGTCGAAGTGGTTGATGCCCAGGTCGAACGCGGTGCGCAGCAACGAGCGCTGGGTGTCGATCGGCGTGCTGTCGCCGAAGTTGTGCCACAGCCCCAGCGACAGTGCCGGCAGCACCAGACCGCTGCGGCCAACGCGGCGGTAAGGGATGGAGTCATAGCGGTTTTCGGCAGCGGTGTAAGTCATCGAATCCTCTCTTGTCTGTTTTAGCTGGAATCTGTAGGAGCTGTAGGAGCAAAGCTTGCTCGCGATAGCGGACTTGAAATCGCCATCGCGGGCAAGCCTTGCTCCCACAGAGGCGCTACACAAATCTGTTCCCGGGCCTTGGCAATCCGAGGTTCTCGCGCAAGGTCCGGCCCTCGTACTCTGTTCTGAACAACCCACGCCGTTGCAGTTCCGGAACCACCTCACTGGCAAAATCCTCCAGACCGCCCGGCAGATGCGGCACCAGCACATTGAAGCCATCGGCCGCGCCGTGCTCGAACCATTCCTGCAAGCGGTCGGCAATCTGTTGCGCCGTCCCGATCACGCTGTAATGCCCACGGCCACCGGCGATCTTGCGGCCCAGTTCGGCGAGGCTGAGGTTTTCCCGCCCCGCCAGTTCGGTCAGCAGTGCCTGACGGCTTTGCTGACCGCTCTCGGTCAGCGGCAACTCCGGCAACGGCCCGTGCAACGGATACTTCGACAAATCGAAGTTGCCCAGCATACGCCCAAGTAATGCGACGCCAACCTCGGGTTCGACTAATTGCTGAAACGTTTCATATTTCTCCTGGGCTTCGCGCTCCGTGCGCCCGACCACGACAAAAACCCCCGGCATGATTTTCAGCGAATCGGCGCTGCGCCCGTAACGGCCCAGGCGTCCCTTGAGGTCGGCATAAAATGCCCGGGCGCCAGCCAAGGATGTCTGCGCGGTGAACACCACTTCAGCCGTTTCCGCCGCCAGTTCACGCCCCGACTCTGAAGAACCGGCCTGGACAACCACCGGTTGCCCCTGCGGCGAACGCGCGACGTTCAGCGGTCCCTTGACCCGAAAGTGCTCACCGGCATGATCATGCACGTGTACTTTTTCCGGTTGGTAGTACGTACCGCTGAGCTTGTCCCGTACGAAAGCGTCATCCTCCCAACTGTCCCATAAATCCGTGACCACCTGATGGAACTCCCGCGCCCGGCTGTAGCGGTCGGCGTGGCCGATATGCTGGTTGCGACCGAAGTTTTGCGCTTCGGCTGCATTGTCGGAAGTGACCAGATTCCACCCCGAGCGCCCACCCGAAAGATGCTCCAAAGAGGCGAACTTTCGTGCTACGTGGTACGGCTCGTTATAGCTGGTTGTGGCAGTGGCAATCAGCCCGATGCGCTCTGTAACAACGCTCAATGCCGAGAGCAAAGTCAGGGGTTCAAAGTGCTCTGAGCGCGCCATGCGGCTGGCAATTTCGCCGATGGGCGCCGCGAGGCTGTCGGCGATGAACAACGCGTCAAACTTCGCCGCTTCGGCGATCTGCGCCAGGTGTTTGTAATGCGCGAAGTCGAGTCCGGCGTCGGCCGGCACGTCGGGGTGACGCCATGCGGCGACGTGGTGCCCGGTGGCCATCAGGAAAGCGCCGAGTTTGAGCTGTCGAGGCATGTCAGAAATCCTTGCGCAATTGCACGCCGAAGTAGCGCTCGTCGTCGCGTGGCACGGCGCGGTAGATGTAGTTGCCACCGCTCGCCAGCAGCGGCGAGTAGGACTTGTCGGCGAGGTTCTTGCCGAGCAGCGCGACGCGCCAGCCATTGCTGTAGTCGGCCAGGGCGACGCTAGCGTTCCATAAGCCGTAGGCGCCCTGCTTGGTATCGGCGTTCTGGCTGATGTCGTACTGCACTTCGCTCTGCCAGCTGTAGTCGGTGCCGAATTCGACATCGAGGCCGTTATCCAGCGGGATCGTGTAGTCGGCGCGCACGTAGCTTTTCCAGTCCGGGCTGAACGGCAGTGGCTTGCCGTTGACGTTGCACGAAGCCGCTGCACCCGCCGGGCAGGCGAATTCGTCGATGCGCGCGCGGGTGTAGGCCAGCGCGCCGGAGAATTTCAATTGCTGGGTTGCTTGCAGTGCGTAATCGAGCTCGACGCCTTCGGTGCTGACGCTGCCGGCGTTGATCAGCCGCGTCACCACTTGGCCGGCGACGGTGTCGAAGAAGTTCGCTTGATAGTTGTCGTAATCGCTGTGGAAAACCGCGAGGTTGGTGGTCAGCCGATGGTTCCACGCGGTGGCCTTGATTCCGGCCTCCCAGGTGTTGGAGGTTTCCGGTTTCAGCGCCTCGGTGTCGCGCGGCTGCATGTTGAAAAACACGTTGTACGCCGGGCCTTTGTAGCCGCGCGAATAGGTCAGGTAGGTGGTCACCGTATCGCTCAAGTCGTACTGCACGCCGAGGCGTCCGGACCAGCCATCCTCGTCCACCGATCCCGAGCTGCTAGTGGCCGGTTGAATGCCGCTGACGGTGGTGGCGGTGGTGGAAACGCGGCGGTGATCGTATTCCAGATCGTCGTGGGTCCAGCGCAGGCCGGCGATGCCGCGAAAATTCGAAGTGAAGTTCAGTGTGCTTTCGCCAAACACCGCGTAGCTGTCGCTGGTGGTGCTGTAATCGGCGACGCCACGGTTGAGGCTGGTGGGGGTGGTCAAGGTGCGCTGATAGGTCTCGTAGTCCTTGCCGTGCATGTAGAACAGGCCGCCGACGTATTCGAGAAACTCGCCTTTGGGCGATGCCAGGCGCAGCTCTTGCGAGTATTGATCGAACGCCAGGTCGCCCTTGTCGGCGGTGCCGGGAAACGCTGCGGTCACGCTGCCGAGACGGTCGCCATCCTGATACTGCGTGTTGTCCCAGCCGCGCCACGCGGTGATCGAAGTCAGGGTGTAATCGCCGAGGTTCCAGTCGAGCTGGCCGGACAGGCCTTTGTTGACGTCTTCGACGTGGCTGCGGGTGTCGGTGTTGATGTCGCGATTGTCGCTGGACGGCCGCACCGGGCTCAGCGCATTGCTGAACGCCGGGGCCAGGGACTTGCTGACGACGCCGTTCGGGCCGTCGTCGTGGGACTGCATGTAGTCGGCGATGACGGTGAATTTGACCTCGTCATTCGACGTGAACTCGAGTTTGCCGCGCGCGCCTCGGTGGTTGTAGCCGTTGACCTCCTGGCCGTTGTGCTGGTTGTCGACGTTGCCGTCGTAGCTGCCGAACAACGTGCTGATCGAGCCCTTCAACGTGTCCGGAATCAGGCTGCCGCCGAGGCCGAAACGGGTGCGGCTTTCGTTGCCGCTGTAGTACGACTGATCGATGAAACCGTGAGTCTCGGCGCTCGGCGCTTTGCTGGTGATATTGAGCACGCCGGCCGAAGCATTCTTGCCGAACAGCGTGCCTTGCGGACCGCGCAGCACTTCGATGCGTTCGAGGTCGAGCAGGTCCAGCGTCGCTTGCCCCGGACGCGCATACACCACGCCGTCGATGACTGTGGCCACGGTCGGTTCGACGCCCGGCGAGGTGGAAATGGTGCCGACGCCACGCACGAACAGTGAGGTGTCTTTGTTCGACGCGCCAGTGCGGAAATTCAGCGAAGGCACTTGCTGGACGATGCTCGCGACGCCGTTGCGATTGTCGCGTTCGAGCTGTTCGCCATCGAGCACCGAGACCGCCACCGGGACTTTCTGCAATGACTCTTCGCGGCGGGTAGCGGTGACTGTGACGGACTTGAGCGTTGGTTCCTGATCCGCAGTCTCGACAGCAAACGCGCCTGCGCTGGGCAGCGCGCTCAATCCGGCGAGCAACCAGCCCAAATGCGCTCGGCGTGGCGTGGCAGCACGAATCGATCGCGCCAGTTTTTGTATTTCCCCAGGAATGCTGTGCATGGTCTGCCCGCTCGAAAATGTGCCCTGAACCACTGCCCTTTCTGTGAGGCAGCGACGGTGAATGTGTCTTGGGCATTCGCTCGAGCGAGTAGCAGACAGAACGTTTTGTTAGCGCTAACATCGCCAGTATCGGCAAGCCAGCCATAGACCGTCCAATACTGAAAAATTACTTTTATATGCTTTTTGGTTTTTAAGAGGAATCGCCCGTTGAGTGCAGACAAGCCTCGCAAACGCCGTGGCGCCGGTCGCGTCACGCTCAATACGGTGGCGCGTGAGGCCGGGGTTTCGGCGATCACCGTGTCGCGCTATTTCAATCAGCCGGAGCAGGTATCGCCGGAGCGTCGCGAGCGCATTGCGGCGGTGGTTGCGGAGTTGGGTTACGTGCCCAATCTGGTGGCCGGCGGGCTGGCGTCGGCACGCGGGAAGATTGTCGGCATGGTCATTCCGAACATCTCCGGGCCGATCTTCGCCAACACGATCCAGGGCTTCAGCGACACGCTGAGCCAGCACGGATATCAGTTGTTATTGGCCTCGAGTTATTTCAGCGCCGAGCAGGAAGAAAATGCGGTGCGCGCGTTCCTCGGCTGGGCGCCGGCGGCGTTGGTGCTGACCAGTCATTTTCACAGCGCCGGCACGGAAAAAATGATCGCCGAAGCGGACATTCCGGTGATCGAAACCTGGGATTACCAGCCTGAGCGTGAGCCTTTGCAGATCGGGTTTTCGCATTTTGAAGTCGGCGTGGCCGCTGCGCGATATCTGCATGGCAAAGGTTATCGGCGCATCGCGTTTGTGCAGAACAGCGCGCCGGGCGACTTCAGCGCGCTGGAGCGCCGTGACGGTTACGCCGCGACAGTTGCTCAGTTGGGGCTGGTGCCGTGGGTGTTCGCGCCGGATGTTGATCGAGCGCCGTTCGAGGCTGGCAAACAGGCCATGCAAGCGCTGATGAACACCTCGCCGCGCCCCGACGCGATCATCTTCGCCAACGACAACCTGGCTGCCGGCGGATTGCTCGCCGGGCAGCGCGCCGGACTGAACATCCCCGAAGACTGCGCCGTGCTCGGCTTCGGCGATTACCCCTTCGCCGAAATGCTCCTGCCGAGCCTCAGCACAATCAAACCCCCGGCACTGGAAATCGGCGTCCTCGCCGCCACCCGCGTGCTGCAAAGCCTGGGGGTGTTAGCGGTGGAGGACGAAGTCCAACGACTGAACCTGCTGGAATGCCAAGTGATCGAACGCGAAAGCGCCTGACCCACTGTCCACGTCTGCGGGAAGCAAGGCGTGCCCGCGAAAGCGACCGGCCAGACAACATTTCTGCTGGATGACATGACGCCTTCGCGGGCAAGCCTCGCTCCTACAGGGAGCGGCGTCAGGCCGATAATCCGTGTAGCGCTGCCGCCATGCGGATTGATCGTCAGCGTGAGGTTTGATGATGGGAAACCGCAGGCTCGCTCCTGCGTGTGCCGGTGGCGGCGCTGGTTTTGTTCAGGGTGCTGAGCAAAACCTGGGCGCCACCGGCGGCTGATCAGCGAACCAGGTGCAAGAACTGCATGTGCCGTTCGTACTGGTCGAGGATGTCGTTGATGATCTGGTCCTTGGTGTAGCCGACCAGATCGTAGTCCTGACTGCCCTCGCTCAAATGCACTTCGGCGCGGTAGTAGCGGCGGTTGTTGAGTTGTTTGGAACCCATGCCGCCACGCGCGAAGGATGGCGTGAAGTAACCACGCATCTGCACCTGATAGATAAACGGATGCTCCTCGCCGTGACCGATTTCCAGGCTGACGTTGTCGTTGGCCGGGTCCGGCTGAGTGACCACCTTCAACCCTTTCTCGACGAACACGGCGCTCACTTCTTCAATCGCCGGGCGCACCGTCGTATCGAGGAAGCGGTAAACCTCATCGCGCGACGGGAAATGCACCGCCTGAGTCAAGCGTTGACGCCAACCGCCACGGCGCGAACCGGAGACCGGCGCCAGCGAATGCATCTGCGCAATCTGCTTCTGCGACTCCAGATAGAACGCCTTGTGCAGCCCCCACATCATCAGCAGCAAGATCATCGAGAACGGCAACGAGGTCAGCACCACCGCGGATTTCAGTGCATCGATGCTGCCGGAGAACAGCAGCGCGCTGGTGACCAAAGCGGTCATCGCGCCCCAGAACACCCGCAGCCATTTCGGCCCGTCTTCATCCGGGTTGCCCCCCTTGGCGGACAGGGTCGACAGCACCACGGTGCCCGAATCGGCAGAGGTGACGAAGAACACGAAGCTGATAAACACCGTGACCGCGATTACCGTTTTGCTCCACGGGTAGGTTTCCAGCAGCAAGTACAGGGTCATCGACGGGTTATCGACCGCCGACATACCCAGCGCGGTCATGCCGTGGTTGAGCACTTGATCGATGGCGCTGTTGCCGAAAATCGACATCCACGCGAGGGTGAAACCAAGCGGAATCAACAGCACGCCGAAGACGAATTCGCGGATGGTCCGGCCACGGGAAATTCGCGCGATGAACAGGCCCACGAACGGCGACCATGCAATCCACCAGGCCCAGTAGAACACCGTCCAGCCACCCAGCCAGTCGCTCGGTTTGTCGTAAGCGTAGAGGTCGAAACTCTTCATCGGCAACGCGCCGAGGTAGTCGCCGATGTTCTGGATCAAAGTGTTGAGCAAGTGCTGGGTGGGACCTGCGAACAACACGAACAGCAGAAGAGCGCAGGCGAGCAGCATGTTGATGTCGGACATCACCCGCACGCCTTTATCGACGCCGGACACCGCGACAATGATCGCCGCGCCCATCATCAGCGTGATCAGGCCGACCTGAATCCACTGCGTGTGCGCGATGCCGAACAGGTAGTCGAGGCCCGAGTTCAGGTGCAACACGCCGAAACCCATGTCGGCGCCGAGGCCGAACACCGTGGCGATGATGCCGAAGCCGTCCACCGCGTAGCCGATCGGGCCGTTGATGCGCTTGCCGATCAGCGGGTACAGCGCCGAACGCAGAGCAAGCGGCAAGTTGTGCCGATACGCGAAGTAGGCCAGCGCCATGCCGACGAACGCGAACACGCCCCAGCCATGCAGGCCCCAGTGCAGAAACAGAATCTGCATCGCTTGGCGCGCCGCATCCGGCGTACCGGCGGTGCCTTGCGGCGGTTGCGCCAAATGCGTCAGTGGTTCGGACACGCAGAAAAAGAACAGCGTGATGCTGATGCCGGCGGCGAACAGCATGCCGGCCCAGGACAGATAACTGAATTCGGGTTCGTCGTGGTCGGCACCGAGTTTGATCTTGCCGTAGCCAGATAACGCGGTGACCACCACGAAGACCAGATAAAGCGTCATCGCGAGCATGTAATACCAGCCGACCGTGTTGGCCGCCCAGTTTTGCGCTTCGAGCAGCCAGGCACCGGCCTGCGCGGGCATGGCGATGACGATGATGCCGAATAACAGAATAAAACCCGCAGCGAAGTAGAACACTGGCGGGTTCATGCGGACTTGGCCGCTTGGTGGGGCAGTCGGAGCACTCATGAAACGTGCGCCTCAAAGGGGTGGAACCGGGCAATCAATAACGGACTCGGCAAGGGCAAGCCTCCTGTTGTGAGCGGGCAGCAAACCGGCGGTTTAACTTGAATGAGCGTTCAAGTTAAACATGAATCGGGCGCCGGGGACTAATCGCAGGGCTCGGCGGTCGCCTGACTACGCTAGCTCAAGGATGCGTATGACGTGGGGTTTGGTGGATTCGTTCAGTGCTCAGTGAGCTAAATGCCATTATTGCGGCCCGGCTTGAAGCCATTCGCGGGCAAGCCTCGCGCCTACATGTCCCTGCGCCGACCTGAAAATGGCGCAAAACCTGTAGGAGCGAGGCTTGCCCGCGAAGAGGCCGGCTCAGCCAATCGAGATTCAGGCCCTACTTCTGCGTCCCGTCATCATGCTGCAAGTTCGCCTGCGTCAGGTTGCACCCCGCCGGCACGCTGCGGGTCAGCCACACGTTGCCGCCAATCGTCGAACCCTTGCCGATGGTGATGCGCCCCAGAATCGTCGCGCCGGCGTAGATCACTACATCGTCCTCGACAATCGGATGGCGCGGATGGCCCTTCTGCAACTGGCCGTCCTCGTCCGCCGGGAAACGCTTGGCGCCCAAAGTCACAGCCTGATAAATCCGCACGCGCTCGCCGATGATCGCGGTCTCGCCGATCACCACGCCCGTGCCGTGATCGATAAAAAAACTGCGGCCGATCTGTGCGCCCGGATGAATATCGATGCCGGTGGCCGAGTGCGCGATCTCCGCGCTGATCCGCGCCAGCAGCGGCAAACCGGCGCGGTACAGGTGATGGGCGAGGCGGTGGTGAATCACCGCGAGAATCCCCGGATAGCACAGCAACACTTCATCGACACTGCGCGCCGCCGGGTCGCCGTGATAGGCCGCCAGCACATCGGTGTCGAGCAGGCTGCGCAGCCCCGGCAACGCGAGGGCAAAATCCTGAATGATCGAAATGGTCCTGGCTTCGAGCTCAGTGTCGTGCTGGTGATCAATTGCCGCACTGTGGCGCGCGGCGTAGCGCAGTTCGAGCCGCGCCTGCGCCAGCAACGCATTCAACGCGACATCCAGCGTGTGGCCGACGTAGAAATCTTCGCTCTCTTCGCGCAAGTCCACCGGCCCCAGACGCATCGGGAACAGCGCGCCGCACAAGGCTTCAAGAATCTCCGCCATCGCCGCGCGGGACGGCAACTCGCGGCCACCCTGCTCGCCACTGACGCGACCGTTCTGGCTGCGCCACTGATCCCGCGCCGTGCGCAGTTGGCTGACGATGGTGTGCAATTGCCAATGGCTGGAACGCTCGCTCACGGTAGAAAACTCCTCACGGGCGGCCGGACTGTCTGGCCGCACTGACGGCGATCACTTTACGGCAACGTCCGGAGGGCGAATTAAGAACCAATTGTGCTGTCATCAGAACTGATGGATATAAGCGACTGGCGGTTGCCCGAATAAATGGGCGTGCCTATAGTCCTGTGATTCTCATGCGCCAGTACGGACCCATGATCAAAAATTCGCTCGCCCGCTTCAACCGCCTCGACCTGCTCGGCCACCCTACCGCGCTGGAAAAACTCGAACGTCTGTCGACCTGGCTGGGCCGCGATGTCTACGTCAAACGCGATGACCTGACGCCGCTGGCGATGGGTGGCAACAAGCTGCGCAAGCTCGAATACCTCGCCGCCGATGCGCTGGCGCAGGGCGCGGACACGCTGATTACCGCTGGCGCGCTGCAATCCAACCACGTGCGCCAGACTGCGGCGATTGCCGCCAAGTTGGGCCTGGGTTGCGTGGCGCTGCTGGAAAACCCGCTGGGCACGGACGACGCCAACTATGTCGGCAACGGCAATCGGCTATTGCTGGATTTGTTCGACGCCAAAGTCGAATTGGTCGAGAACCTCGACAACGCCGACGAGCAATTGCAGGCCTTGGCTGATCGGCTGCGCAACAGCGGTAAACATCCGTACGTGGTGCCGATTGGTGGCTCCAACGCGTTGGGCGCGCTCGGTTACGTGCGCGCCGGCCTGGAGCTGGCCGAGCAGATCAAGGACAGCGGCTTGCAATTCGCCGCCGTCGTACTGGCCTCGGGCAGTGCTGGCACTCACAGCGGTCTGGCGCTGGCGTTGAATGAAGTTTTGCCGGATTTGCCAGTGATTGGCGTGACGGTTTCGCGCAGCGACGAAGATCAGCGGCCGAAGGTTCAGGGCCTGGCCGAGCGCACCGCGGAGTTGCTGGGTGTGAGCCTGCCGGCGAGTTTCAAAGTTGAATTGTGGGACGAATATTTCGGCCCGCGTTACGGCGAACCGAACGCCGGGACGTTGTCTGCGGTCAAGTTACTGGCAAGTCAGGAAGGCTTGTTGCTGGACCCGGTATACACCGGCAAAGCGATGGCCGGGCTGCTTGACGGCATTGGTCGCGGACGTTTTGACGACGGCCCGATCATCTTCCTGCACACCGGCGGCGCCCCGGCGTTGTTTGCCTATAAAGACTTCCTGTAAACGAACACCCCCGTGGCTAGGGGCGTCCTGTGGCGAGGGGGCTTGCCCCCGTTGCGTCGCGTAGCGGCGCCCAGTTCTTGTAAAGATTACGACTGCTGCGCAGCCGAACGGGGGCAAGCCCCCTCGCCACAGGTCATCACGCTATGCATTTATTCTTTAAAGGAATAACAGAATTGTTATTTAGTATTTTCCTATCTAACAGCATCGTCATATAGTCGCGCCGCAGGCGAATTTGGCGCAGACGCATAAGCTGCTTTAGGGCAGGATATCGCAGTCGTCCAAATCCCGATTTTGCCAACATTGCCAATAGCATCGTTCACAAGAAACCGTCTTTCATAAAAAAACGTCTTTCAAAAAAACAGGGGCTTGTCATGAATTTTTCCGCACTACGTCGAAATCTGCTGGTAGGTTCGCTGGGCCTGGCACTCAGCGCCGGCCTGATGGGGCAAGCGGTTGCCGGTGAGCAACTGCAAAAAATCAAAGACGCTGGCGTGATCAACGTCGGCCTGGAAGGCACTTATCCACCGTTCAGTTTCGTCGACGCCGACGGCAAACTGGCCGGCTTCGAAGTCGAATTCTCCGAAGCTCTGGCCAAAGAGTTGGGCGTGAAGGTCAAACTGCAACCAACCAAATGGGAAGGCATCCTCGCGGCGCTGGAATCCAAGCGTCTGGATGCCGTGATCAACCAGGTGACCATCTCCGAAGAGCGCAAGAAGAAGTATGACTTCTCCGAGCCGTACACCGTTTCCGGGATTCAGGCGCTGGTGCTGACCAAGAAAGCTGCGGACCTCAACATCAAGTCCGCCGCCGACCTGGGTGGCAAGAAAGTCGGCGTAGGCCTGGGCACCAACTACGAAGAGTGGGTCAAGAAGAACGTCCCGACCGCTGACGTGCGCACTTACGAAGACGATCCAACCAAGTTCCAGGACCTGCGTGTCGGCCGCATCGACGCCATCCTGATCGACCGTCTCGCCGCCCTCGAATATGCGAAGAAAGCCAAGGACACCACCGCCGCCGGCGAAGCGTTCTCCCGTCAGGAAGCCGGTGTCGCCCTGCGCAAAGGCGAGCCTGAGTTGCTGGCCGCGATCAACAAAGCCATCGACAAGCTGCGTGCCGACGGTACGTTGTCCAAGCTTTCGGAAAAATACTTCAGCGCTGACGTCACCAAGTAATGGGCGACGCTTTCCAACTCGCACTGGACTCCGCGCCCTTCCTGCTGAAGGGCGCGTATTACACGGTGATCCTCAGCCTGGGCGGGATGTTTTTCGGCCTGGTGATGGGCTTCGGCCTGGCGTTGATGCGCTTGTCGCGCTTCAAACTGGTGAGCTGGATTGCTCGCATCTACGTGTCGTTCTTTCGCGGCACGCCGTTGCTCGTGCAACTGTTCGTGATCTATTACGGCTTGCCGCAATTGGGCCTCGAACTTGATCCGCTGCCGGCCGCCCTGATCGGCTTCTCGCTGAACATGGCCGCCTACGCCTGCGAAATCCTCCGTGCCGCGATCAGCTCCATCGAGCGCGGCCAGTGGGAAGCCGCCGCCAGTATCGGCATGACCCGCGCGCAGACCTTGCGCCGGGCGATCATTCCGCAAGCGATGCGCACGGCGCTGCCGCCACTGGGCAACAGCTTCATTTCGCTGGTCAAGGACACCGCGCTGGCTGCCACTATTCAGGTGCCGGAGCTGTTCCGTCAGGCGCAACTGATCACCGCCCGCACTTTCGAAATCTTCACCATGTATCTGGCCGCCGCGCTGATCTACTGGATCCTTGCCACGGTGCTTTCGCACCTGCAAAACCAGTTGGAAGCACGGGTCAATCGGCACGACCAGGAGTCCTGACCCCATGATTGTCGTGGAAAAACTGACAAAGCAGTTCAAGGGTCAAGTGGTGCTCAACGGCATCGATCTGCAAGTGAAGGAAGGCGAGGTCGTGGCGATTATCGGCCCCAGCGGCTCGGGTAAAACCACGTTCCTGCGTTGCCTGAATTTCCTCGAAGAACCCACCAGCGGCCGGATCAAGGTCGGCGACATCGAGATCGATGGCAGCCGCCCGCTGAACCAGCAGCAAAGCCTGGTGCGGCGTTTGCGCCAGCACGTCGGTTTCGTCTTCCAGAACTTCAACCTGTTCCCGCATCGCACGGCGTTGGAAAATGTCATCGAAGGCCCGATCGTGGTGAAGAAAATGCCCCAGGCCGAAGCGATTGCCCTGGGCAAAAAGCTTCTGGCCAGGGTTGGTCTGGCGGGCAAGGAAGACGCTTACCCGCGACGCCTTTCCGGTGGTCAGCAACAGCGCGTAGCGATTGCCCGAGCGTTGGCGATGGAGCCGGAAGTGATCCTGTTCGATGAGCCCACCTCGGCGCTCGATCCGGAACTGGTCGGCGAAGTGTTGTCGACCATTCGCAGCCTCGCCGAAGAGAATCGCACTATGGTCATCGTCACCCACGAAATGGGTTTTGCCCGTGATGTGGCGAACCGTGTGGTGTTTTTCGACAAGGGTGTGATTGTTGAACAAGGTGAAGCCAAGGCATTGTTTGCCAATCCGCAAGAAGAACGAACCAAGCAGTTTCTCAGCAAGTTTCTGAATAATACCCAGCATTAAAACCCCGCCATACCGATTGTTAACTTCCATGGATGGAAGTTGCATTCACCCTCCCCACGCAAATTGCCAACTTCTCGACACCTTCGACTTATCTCGAAGCCAAGCTATATAACTTCGCGCCTGCACGTGCGGTACATATATATGTCCTGCAATAAATTTATTCAGCTTAAAGTCGGACGGGTGCGTAGATCAGCCCCGCGTGTGCTTCGCCGTGCGCGAGGCCTATTTCAGTGAATAAATGCAGATTATTCGACGCCGCGCTGAGGATTCTTAACTTCACCGTGTAGGACATTTCTGATTAACCGAAAATTGATCCACCAACTAATCAACTCTATTGACAGTTAATCAGGCGCACTCTTATCTAGTCGCCAGCCAATGCCAATCGCAACTAATCAACCTTTAACCATTCGACATTTACAACCAACTTTGTTGCGCCGTAATTCACGCTGATTGATCTTCCAGAAACGGACTTCGCTGCAAGACCTCAAGGAGAGCACCATGACCAGTACCTCGAACATATCCGAACTTGCGGCCCCGACCCTGGCGCAATCGCACAAGAGCGGCATCAACAACGCTGCCGCCGCGCACCTGCTGATCGACGTCGCGCCCTACTCCGGCATGGAGGCTGGCGACCTGATCGAGTTGTACTGGGACGACTGCTATGTCGCTTGCACCACGGTGATCGCTGGCGATGTAGCCCAAGCCTTGCAGCTACGCGTGCCGGAGAGCTTCGTCAGCAACGGCATTGCGCAGATTCGCTACCGCGTGATGCAGGTCGGACAAGACCCGGCGCTGTCGCCGACGACCTTGGTCCGGATCAAACTCGATTGCCCGGGCGGCCAGGCGCCGGCGCTGTGTGGCGACGAGAACCAGAGCCTCGCGCCGGTGAGCCTGCCCGAGACCATCCGCCGCCACGGCGTGAACCCCAACCAGATCAAACGCGGCGTGCCGCTGACCATCGAACCGTATTTGAACATGGCCATCGATGATGAGATCACGCTGCGCTGGGGCGATGTGCGCATGGATTTGCCCAGGCTCAAGGCTGGCGATATCGGCGAGCCGATCCAGGTCTGGGTGCCGCCGGCGATCATCCTTGAGGCCGGCGAAGACCTGCGTCTGGAAGTGACTTATTGCATCCTCGACCGCGTTGGCAACAACTCGCGCTGGGCACCGCCACGGACGCTGAAAATCGGCTGCGCCAATCCATATCTGAAAGTGCCGCTGCGAGAACAACTCAAAGCCGCCGAAAACCGCAAACAGTAAAACCATCACCGAAACCCTGTGGGTGATGAGCTTCTGTGAGTGATGAGCTCCTGTGGCTGATGAGCTTCTGTGGCGAGGGGGCTTGCCCCCGTTGGGGTGCGAAGCGCCCCTTATCGGCAATTGCGATTAGCCTGGTTCTCGCCTGCTGCGCAGTCGAACGGGGGCAAGCCCCCTCGCCACAGCAAGCCCCCTCACCACAGCACCTCGCCACAGAAGCCCCATCGCCACAGCCCCTTGCCACAGCATTCTCACTCCTGCAGGGAGTCCGACTGTTGCCCCACAAACAACTGTTGCTCCGCGGACATACGCCCTTCTATGCATATTCCCAAAAGTTAGTTTATTAATTTTTTATACGCGATTAGGGTATATGCACCGGACCACCGGACATTCTTGTTATTCGCTCGCCGCCACCCTTGCGGCGTTTTTCATGAGATGTGAGGTAGGTATGGTCCGGAACACAATCACCCCAGTGCAGATCGCCAGGGCATTGCGTGCAGCCAAGGAGCGGCACTGATGTCCAGTCTGGCAGATGCAATCGTTCAGAGTGATCTGGACATCGCCCCCCTGTTGTTGCCCGCGCAGGTTTTGCGCAACGACGCGCAAGCCATCAAGGCTGCCCACGAGCTGGCGAACGTCGCCCGCCTGCAAGCGGCCAAACGCGACAAGCAGCGCAAGTTGCCGTGGTCGGAAATCGAACAGTTCACCCGCAGCGGCCTCGGCAGCATTGCCATCCCGCGCGAGTACGGTGGGCCACAGGTTTCGTTCGTCACCATCGCCGAGGTGTTCGCGATCATTTCCGCCGCCGATCCAGCCCTCGGGCAGATCCCGCAAAACCAGTTCGGCATTATCAATCTGGTGCTCGGCAGCGCCACCGAGGCGCAGAAAAAGCAGCTGTTCAAAAGCGTGCTTGAAGGCTGGCGCATCGGCAATGCCGGGCCTGAACGCGGCACCAAAAACACCCTTGAACTCAAGGCCCGAATCACCGCGGACGGTGACGGCTACGTGATCAACGGGCAGAAGTTTTACTCCACCGGCGCACTGTTCGCGCACTGGGTCGCGGTCAAGGCGTTGAACGACGACGGCAAGCAAGTATTGGCCTTCGTCCGGCGTGGCACGCCGGGCCTGCGCATCGTCGATGACTGGTCCGGATTCGGCCAGCGCACCACCGCCAGCGGCACCATTTTGCTCAACAACGTGCGGGTCGATGCCGAGCTCGTTGTGGATAACTGGAAGATCAACGACAGCCCGAATACCCAAGGCGCGGTGTCGCAATTGATTCAAGCGGCGATCGATGCCGGGATCGCTCGCGGCGCTATCGATGACGCCATCGAATTCGTCAAAACCCGCGCGCGGCCCTGGATCGATGCAAAAGTCGAACGCGCCAGCGATGACCTCTACGTGATCGCCGACATCGGCAAACTGAAAATCGAGCTGCACGCCGCCGAAGCGCTGCTGCGCAAGGCCGGGCAAGTGCTCGATCAGGTCAACGCCGCGCCGCTCACCGCCGAGTCCGCCGCGCGCGCCTCGATTGCCGTGGCCGAAGCCAAAGTGCTGACCACCGAAATCTCCCTGCTCGCCAGCGAAAAGCTTTTCGAACTCGCCGGCAGCCGCGCCACCCTCGCCGAATTCAACCTCGACCGCCACTGGCGCAACGCCCGCGTGCACACCCTGCACGATCCGGTGCGCTGGAAATATCACGCGGTCGGCAGCTACCACCTCAACGGCACGTTGCCGGCTCGCCATTCCTGGATTTGACCAGACACTTTTAACCAGACCTCTGGAGAAACACATGCCCCTTTCTCACCACGTCGCGGTCATAACCAGCGATGAGCAAGCCCTGATTGTCGCCAGCGATCTGGCCGACGATTTCAAACGCGACAGCGCCCTGCGCGACCGCGAGCGCCGCTTGCCGCACCCCGAACTCGAAGTGTTTTCACGCTCGGGCCTGTGGGGCATCAGCGTGCCCAAACAGTACGGCGGCGCCGGGGTTTCCAACGTCACGCTGGCCAAGGTCATCGCGCTGATTGCCCAGGCCGACGGCTCGCTCGGACAGATCCCGCAGAACCATTTCTATGCCCTCGAAGTGCTGCGCGTAAACGGCAGCGAAGAGCAGAAAAAACGCCTGTACGCCGAAGTATTGGCCGGCCAGCGCTTCGGCAATGCGCTCGCCGAACTCGGGACCAAAACCGCGCACGACCGCGTCACCAGCCTCAAACGCGACGGTGACGGCTATCGCATCAACGGCCGCAAGTTCTACGCCACCGGCGCGATCTACGCGCAGCGAATCCCCACTTCGGTGGTGGATGAAAACGGCGTGCAGCAATTGGCGTTCGTGCCGCGCGACAGCCAGGGCCTGACCGTGATCGACGACTGGAGCGGCTTCGGCCAGCGCACCACCGGCAGCGGTTCGGTGGTGTTCGAAGACGTCTACGTCGCCGCTGAAGACGTGATCCCATTTCAAAGCGCGTTCGAACGCCCGACCACCGTCGGCCCGTTGGCGCAGATCCTTCATGCGGCCATCGACACCGGCATCGCCCGCGCCGCGTATGAAGATGCGCTGCACTTTGTGCGCACCAAAACCCGGCCGTGGATCGACGCCACCCACGAAAAAGCCATCGATGATCCGCTGACGATCAAGAGCTTCGGCCACTTGAGCATTCGTCTGCACGCCACCGAAGCTTTGCTCGAACGCTCGGGTGAATTCCTCGACCAGGCGCAAGCCAACCCGAACGCGCAAACCGTAGCCGCCGCCTCGATTGCAGTCGCCGAGGCCCGCGCGATCAGCACCGAAATCTCCCTCGCGGCCGGCAGCACTTTGTTCGAACTGGCCGGCAGCCAGGCAACGTTGATCGAGCATGGCCTCGACCGCCACTGGCGCAACGCGCGGGTGCACACGCTGCACGACCCGGTGCGCTGGAAGTATCACGCGGTGGGCAATTACTACCTCAACGATGAAAACCCGCCGCTGCGGGGGACTATCTGATGGCCGAGGCGAAAAAGAAGATCCTGCTCAACGCGTTCAACATGAACTGCGTCGGCCATATCAACCACGGCTTGTGGACGCATCCACGCGACACCTCGACCCAATACAAGACTCTCGAATACTGGACCGAACTGGCGCAGTTGCTCGAGCGCGGACTGTTCGACGGGTTGTTTATCGCCGACATCGTCGGCGTGTACGACGTCTATCAAAACTCGGTGGACGTGCCGTTGAAGGAGTCGATCCAGCTGCCGGTCAACGACCCGCTGCTGCTGGTGTCGGCGATGGCCGCCGTCACCCGAAATCTCGGTTTCGGCCTCACCGCCAACCTGACTTACGAACCGCCGTATCTGTTCGCCCGACGCATGTCGACGCTGGACCATTTGAGCCGTGGACGGGTCGGCTGGAACATCGTTACCGGTTATCTCGACAGCGCCGCCAAAGCCATGGGTTTGAGCGAACAGGTCGAACACGACCGCCGCTACGATCAGGCCGACGAATACCTGCAAGTGCTCTACAAACTCTGGGAAGGCAGTTGGGAAAACGACGCAGTGCTCAACGATCCCAAGCAGCGGATCTATGCGCAACCGGAGAAAGTGCACAAGGTCGAGCACAAAGGCGAGTTCTATCAGGTCGAGGGATATCACCTCTGCGAACCGTCACCGCAGCGCACGCCGGTGTTGTTTCAGGCCGGCAGTTCGGAGCGCGGTTTGCTGTTCGCCGGGCGCCATGCCGAGTGCGTATTCATCAGCGGCCAGAACAAACCGTCGACCAAGGTGCAGGTGGACAAGGTCCGCGCCAGCGCGGTCGAGGCCGGGCGCAATCCCGAGGACGTCAAGGTGTTCATGGGGTTGAACGTGATCGTCGGCGCCAGCGAAGAACTGGCCTGGAAGAAGCACGCCGAGTACCTGAGCTACGCCAGTGCCGAGGCCGGCGTGGCGCATTTTTCGGCATCGACCGGCATCGATTTTTCCGAGTACGAAATCGACGAACCGATCCAGTACGTGAAGAGCAACGCGATTCAGTCGGCGACCAAGAATCTGCAAAACAACGACTGGACCCGGCGCAAATTACTTGAGCAACACGCCCTCGGTGGCCGCTACATCACCGTGGTCGGCTCGCCTGAGCAAGTCGCGGATGAGCTGGAATCGTGGATCGCCGAAACCGGCCTGGACGGCTTCAACCTGACGCGGATTGTCACGCCGGAAAGCTATGTCGATTTCATTGATCTGGTGATCCCCGAGTTGCAGCGTCGTGGCTCGTACAAAACCGCCTACGACAGCGGCAGCCTGCGCGAGAAGCTGTTTCACGGTGAAGCGCATCTGCCGCAGCAACACACTGGCGCCGCGTTCCGCCGCTAACCCTGTGGCGAGGGGGCTTGCCCCCGTTCGGCTGCGAAGCAGTCGCAAAACCTGTGCACCGGTTTCCCTTATTGAATGGTTTGGGGGCCGCTTCGCAGCCCAACGGGGACAAGCCCCCTCGCCACACAAGCGCCGCGCCACAAAGATGCCTTCACACATTAAACAATTGACTGGAATAACCATCATGACCAAGCACTACCTCTCCCACCCAGTCAAAGCACTGGCCCTGGCCCTCGGCCTCTTCAGTTCCATCACGTTCGCCGCCGAAGCGCCGCTGAAAGTCGGCACCACCGCTGCGTTCGCCATTCCGCTGGAAGCCGCTGTCGAAGAGGCTTCCAAACAAGGCCTGAAAGTCGAGCTGGTCGAGTTCACCGACTGGATCGCGCCGAACGTCAGCCTCGCTGCCGGTGACATCGACGTGAACTACTTCCAGCACATCCCGTTCCTGGAAAATGCGAAAACCGCTGCCGGGTTTGACCTGGTGCCGTTCGCCCCGGGGATCATCAACAACGTCGGCCTCTATTCGAAAAAATACAAAAGCTTCGACGAGCTGCCGGAAGGCGCCAGCGTCGCCATCGCCAACGACCCGATCAACAGCGGTCGCGGTTTGCAGCTGCTGGCCAAGGCCGGTTTGATCACGCTGAAACCGGGCGTCGGCTACAAAGCCACCGAAGAAGACATCATCGCCAACCCGAAGAAAATCAAAATCCTCCAGGTCGAAGCCGTGCAACTGGTGCGCGCCTACGACGACGCTGATCTGGTTCAGGGTTACCCGGCCTACATTCGCCTGGCGAAGACCTTCGATGCCGGTTCGGCGCTGCTGTTCGATGGCCTCGATCACAAGGAGTACGTGATCCAGTTCGTGATCCAGCCGAACAGCAAAACCGACCCGCGCCTGATCAAATTTGTCGATATTTACCAGCATTCGCCGGCCGTCCGCGCCGCGCTCGACAAGGCGCACGGCAAGCTCTATCAAGCCGGCTGGGAAAGCTGAGCATGACGGCCGCGATCCAACGGCGACTGGGTATTCCAGAGCCTCAGAAAGCTCAACAGACCGAACTGTACCCGGACCTCAATAGTGCCCACGTGCGCTTCATCGGCCTGGGCAAAACCTACAACGGCAAGCAAGGTCCGGTGGCGGCGTTGCACGGCATCGACCTGGCGATCCAGCGCGGTGAAGTGTTCGGCATTATCGGCCGCAGCGGCGCTGGCAAGTCGTCGCTGATTCGCACGATCAATCGGCTGGAGCAACCGAGCAGCGGCCGCGTGTTGATCGATCAAATCGACATCGGCGACTTCGACGAAGACCGCCTGGTCGCGCTGCGTCGGCGCATCGGCATGATCTTCCAGCACTTCAACCTGATGTCGGCCAAGACCGTTTGGCAGAACGTCGAGTTGCCGCTGAAAGTGGCCGGTGTGCCCAAGGATCAACGCGGAAAGAAAGTCCGTGAGTTGCTCGAACTGGTCGGCCTGCAAGAGAAACACAAGGCTTACCCGGCGCAGCTGTCCGGCGGGCAGAAACAACGTGTCGGCATCGCCCGCGCGTTAGTGCACGACCCGCAGATTCTGCTGTGCGACGAGGCGACTTCGGCGCTCGACCCGGAGACCACCCAATCGATCCTCGGGCTGCTGCGCGAGATCAATCAGCGCCTCGGTTTGACCATCGTGCTGATTACCCACGAAATGGCGGTGATCCGCGATATCTGCGACCGCGTCGTCGTCCTGGAACATGGCCGCGTCGTCGAGCAAGGCCCGGTGTGGGAGGTTTTCGGCAACCCGCAGCACGAAGTCAGCAAGACCTTGCTCGCGCCGCTGCAACACGCGCTGCCGGAAGAGTTGCAAAGCCGTTTGAGCGCGCAACCGCAGTCTGCGGACGCGGCGCTGGTGTTGCGTGTGCAATTCACCGGCAGCGCCACCGATGAACCGGACCTGGCGGCGCTGTTCGGCGCGCTCGGTGGCCGCGTGCGGTTGCTGCAGGGGGGCGTCGAGCGAATTCAGGGACATGCGCTGGGGCAATTGCTGCTGGCGGTGACAGGCGCGTCGGCCAGCGCCGAGCAATTACGCCAGCGCGCCAGTCAGTGGGCGCAGCACGTGGAGGTCGTCGGTTATGTGGTTTGATCGCTTGCTGCAAGGTTTTATCGACACCTTCCTGATGGTCGGCGTGTCGTCGTTGATTGCGCTGCTGGCGGGAATTCCGATGGCGGTGATTCTGGTCACCAGCTCCAGGGGCGGCATCTACGAAGCACCGACGCTGAACCGCGTGCTGGGCGCGTTCGTGAACCTGTTTCGCTCGATTCCGTTCCTGATTCTGATGGTCGCGCTGATTCCGTTCACCCGGCTGATCGTCGGCACCACGTACGGCGTCTGGGCCGCCGTGGTGCCGCTGACCATTGCCGCCACGCCGTTTTTTGCGCGCATCGCCGAAGTCAGCTTGCGCGAAGTCGATCACGGTTTGGTCGAGGCTGCGCAAGCCATGGGTTGCCGCCGCTGGCACATCGTCTGGCACGTGCTGTTGCCCGAAGCGCTGCCGGGGATTGTTGGCGGTTTCACCATTACGCTGGTGACGATGATCAACTCCTCGGCCATGGCTGGGGCGATTGGCGCTGGCGGGCTGGGGGACATTGCCTATCGCTACGGTTATCAGCGTTTTGACAGCCAGATCATGCTGACGGTGATTGTGCTGCTGGTGGTGTTGGTGGCGATTATTCAGCTCGGCGGGGATCGCTTGGCGAAAGGCCTGAATAAACGCTGATTGTGGCGAGGGGGCTTGCCCCCGTTCGGCTGCACAGCAGTCGCCAAATGGACGACCTTATTCAACTGACACACCTCATTGGATGTTGGGGGGCGCTTCGCGACCCAACGGGGGCAAGCCCCCTCGCCACAGGTCATCGTCCGCAGGTGCAGCGCTACAAAACCTGCCCGCGAGTAGCTGCGCAGCAGCCCCAAGGTTGATGGCGTATATTCGGCAAATCCCAATTGCCTGCGCAGCCGACCATGAAACAGTCCCCCGACGACCTCCAGCAAATTACTTCCACGACGCTCGGCCACTACAACTCGGTGGCCGAGAGTTTTCGCGAAGGGACGCGCGATCATGATGTGCGGCAGAACATCGACGCGCTGCTGCGGCATATTCAGGCTGACGCGCCGTTCAACATCCTCGATTTCGGCTGCGGGCCGGGGCGTGATTTGCAGACGTTCACGCGCATGGGCCACATCGCCGTCGGCCTCGACGGTTCGGAAAAATTTGCGCAGATGGCCCGCGAGGACAGCGGTTGCGAGGTCTGGCAGCAGGACTTTCTCAAGCTCGATCTACCGGACGAACGCTTTGACGGGATTTTCGCCAATGCCGTGCTGTTTCATATTCCGCGTCAGGAATTGCCGCGAGTATTGAAAGAGCTGCATGCGGCGTTGAAACCGGCTGGCGTGTTGTTCAGCTCCAATCCGCGCGGGGCCAATCAGGAAGGCTGGAACGGTCCGCGTTACGGCGCTTATCACGATCTGCCGGCATGGCAGGCGTTGCTGACCGAGGCCGGGTTTGTCGAACTGGAGCATTACTACCGGCCGGCAGGATTGCCACGCGAGCAACAGCCTTGGTTGGCGAGTGTTTGGCTTAAGCCGGCGTAGCCTGAAAAGACGCCATCGCGAGCAAGCTCGCTCCCACAGGGGCATGCAGGCAACTGTGGGAGCGAGCTTGCTCGCGATAAGCGCGAAGCGCTCGCCTTATTGCGCTCCTTTCTTCGGCTCGCGGATTTTGTACCAGGCAACGTACAGCGCCGGCAAAAACAGCAGCGTCAGCAAGGTCGCGACGATAATCCCGCCGATCATCGCGTAGGCCATCGGCCCCCAGAACACTTCGCGGGCAATCGGGATCATCCCCAGACTCGCCGCCGCAGCCGTCAGCAGAATCGGCCGACGACGATGCTCGGTGGCTTGCGACACCGCATCCCACGGCTCAAGGCCTTCCTTCTCCAGCGCCTCGATTTGCGTCACCAGAATCACCGAGTTGCGGATGATGATGCCGATCAACGCGAGAATCCCGAGGATCGCCACAAAGCCCATCGGCGTGCCGGTCGGAATCAGCGCCAACACCACGCCAATCAACCCGAGCGGCGCGACGCTGGCGACCAGAAACAGCTTCTGCACGCTGTGCAACTGGATCATCAGGAACGTCGCCATCAGGAACAGCATCAGCGGCACAACCTTGGCAATCGGCCCTTGCGCCTTGCCGCTTTCCTCGACGGTGCCGCCGGTGGCGACCTTGTAACCCACCGGCAAATCGGCAGCGAATTTGTCGATGGTCGGTTGCAGCTGTTTCACCAGATCGGTCGGCTGGATCTCGTCGCGCACCGCAGCCTTGATGGTGATCGTCGGTTTGCGGTCGCGACGCCACACCAGCGGTTGCTCCAGCTCATAACGCACCGTGGCGAACGCCAGCAGCGGAATCGAGGTGCCGCTCGGCGTGACGATCTGCAGGTTTTGCAGGGTTTCCGGCGTGCCGCGTTCGGCATCCTCGGCGCGCCCGACGACGTTGATCAGGTAAATGTCATCGTCCACCTGAGTGATCGGCGAACCAACGACAATGCTGTTCATCAGGTTGGCCACGTCTTCCGACGACAGCCCCAGTTGCCGCGCCTTGTCCTGGGCGATGTCGATGCGCAGGACTTTGCCCGGCTCGTTCCAGTCGTAGATGATTTCGCCGATATGCGAGTTTTGATCCAGCGCGGTGGCCAGTGCGATGGCGTGTTTGCGCACCTGATCGATGTCCTTGCCGCTGACCCGGTACTGGATCGGCCGCCCTACCGGCGGGCCCATTTCCAGCGCCTGCACATAACTGCCGATACCGACGAAGTCCTTGCGCAGCCGCTCGCGCAAGCGCTGGCTCAACTCGGCGCGCGACTCCAGGCCTTTGCTGACGATGATCAATTGCGCGTAGTACGGGTTCTGCAATTGCTGGTCGAGCGGCAGGTAGAAACGAATCGCACCTTCGCCGATGTAAGTGCTCCAGCGCACGATGTCCGGGTCGTCCTTGAACGTCGCTTCGAGCCTGTCCACAGCCTTGCGCGTTTCCTCGATCGAGGCGTTTTGCGGCAGGTTGAGGTCAACCAGAATCTCCGGGCGGTCCGAGGACGGGAAGAACTGGTTCTGCACGAATTGCATGGAAAACACCGACGCCGCGAACAACGCGATGGTGATGCCGATGGCCCACCAGCGATGACGCATGGCCCAGAACATGCTCGCGTTGAACGCGCGGCCGATGCGCCCAGGCTCGGCGGAATGCGGCTTCACTTCGGCGCTGAGAATGTGCACGGCGATCACCGGGGCGAACAGCACCGCGACCACCCACGACACCAGCATCGCCACCGCGATTACCGCGAACAGGGTGAAGGTGTACTCACCGGCGGAACTGGCGTTGAGGCCGATCGGCACAAAACCGGCGACGGTCACCAGCGTGCCGGTGAGCATCGGGAACGCGGTCGAGGTGTAGGCGTACGTGGCCGCCTGCTCCTTGGTTTCGCCCATTTCCAGGCGCGTGACCATCATCTCGACGGTGATCATCGCGTCGTCCACCAACAGGCCGAGGGCGATGATCAAGGCACCGAGGGAAATCCGCTGCATGGTGATGCCGCTGTATTCCATGAAGACGAAAACCATCGCCAGCACCAGCGGAATCGAGCACGCCACCACCAGACCGGCGCGCACGCCGAGGCTGATGAAGCTGACGATCAACACAATCACCACCGCTTCAAACAACGCGCTGGTGAAGCCGCCGACGGCTTTTTCCACCACCGCAGCCTGATCGGAGACGTTGTTGACGCCGACGCCCACCGGCAGGTCGGCGGTCAGGTCGGTCATGCGCTGGTGCAGCGACTTGCCGAATTCCTGGATGTTGCCGCCCTTCTTCATCGCAATCGCCAGACCGATGGCCGGGCGACCGTTGAAGCGGAATTGCGGGGTTGCCGGGTCGACGTAACCACGGCTGATTTCAGCGATATCGGCCAGTCGATAGAAGCGATCATTGAGCCGCAGGTTGACGTCGGCCAAGTCCTTCTCGGACGCAAACTGCCCGGAAGTGCGCACCGAAATACGCTCCGGCCCGGCCTCGATGACGCCGGCCGGGGTCACCGCATTCTGGGATTGCAGGCTCTGCACCACTTGGCGCTGATCGATGCCCAGCGCCGCGAGTTTGCGCGTCGAGAAGTTCAGGTACAGGACTTCATCCTGCTCGCCGATCATCTCGACTTTGCCCAACCCAGGCACGTCGCGAATCGCCGCGCGCACTTGCTCGACGTAATCGCGCAACTGGCGCATCGACAGGCCGTCGGCGGTAAACGCATACACCGAACCGTAGACATCGCCGAACTCGTCGTTGAACCCCGGACCTTGCAGGCCCTGTGGGAAGTCGCCGCGAATGTCGTTGATCTTCTTGCGCACCTGGTACCAGATTTCCGGGATGTCCTTGGCGCTGGTGGTGTCGCGCAGGTACACGAACACCGTCGATTCGCCGGGCCGCGTGTAGCTTTTCACGTAGTCGAGGGAATCGAGTTCCTCGAGTTTTTTCTCGATGCGGTCAGTGACCTGCTTGAGGGTTTCTTCCTGGGTCGCGCCCGGCCAGCGGGTTTGAATCACCATGGTTTTGATGGTGAACGAGGGGTCTTCCTCGCGGCCAAGGTTCATGTACGAGAACACGCCCATCAGCAGCGCGACGAACATCAAATACCAGACAAACGACTGATGTTTGAGGGCCCATTCGGATAAGTTGAAACTCCCTTTCATCGCGGGCTTTCCTCGTCGATTTTGACTTTTTGCCCGGGTTTCAGGCTGTTCACACCGGCACTGACCACGCGCTCACCGGACTTCACACCGCTGGCCAGGACCACGGTCGAATCGGTGCGGCTGATCAGGCTGACGTCACGCGGGGCAACCGTCTGGCTCTGCGGATCGACGACCCAGATGCGGGTTTTGCCATCGACCTCTTGCAGCGCGCTGAGCGGCAATTCGAGGCGCGGCTTGATCGCCGAGCTGAGCGTTACGCTGATCGCCGTGCCGAGGCGAAAGCCCGCTGGGGTGTCGGTCAGCGTCAAGCGCGCGCGGCGAG
Source organism: Pseudomonas sp. 43NM1 (assembly GCF_002836905.1). Lineage (NCBI taxonomy): Bacteria > Pseudomonadati > Pseudomonadota > Gammaproteobacteria > Pseudomonadales > Pseudomonadaceae > Pseudomonas > Pseudomonas sp. 43NM1. The sequence continues at coordinate 26,124 of NZ_MKGS01000157.1, forward strand.
TACGGGTCGCACTTTGTGCCTGCGGTTCGATTTCACGAATGATCGCGGTGCTGGTGATGCTCGGGTCCAGTTGCGAGGCGACCTGAAACACCACGTCCGCCGGCAACTGATCGACGAGGCTATCGGGCAGGTCGATCACCGCTTCCTTGATGTCCGGTTGCGCCAGCGTCACCACTTGCTGGCCGGCGGTGACGACCTGGCCCGCCTCGGCGTTCCACGCGGTGACGATGGCTTTGTGATCGGCGCGCAGTTGCACGTAGTTGAGCTGATCCTTGGCCTGATCGACCGACGCCTTGGCTTGATCGAGCGAGGCCTGGGTGGTTTTCAGGTCAGTCTGGGCGATGTCCAGTTGCGCCTGCGCGCCGACCCCGCGATCAAACAATTCCTGCTGGCGGCGGGCGCTGGCCTGGGTGTTGATGAACTGCGCGCGGATCCGCGCCAAATCACCTTCGGCGGCGCGCAACTGGTTCTGTTGATCGGTCGGGTCGAGGGTGGCGAGCAACGCGCCCTTCTGCACTTCGGCGCCGACATCGACCTCACGGCTGGCGATCCGCCCCGGGATGCGGAAACCGACATTGCTTTCGTAACGCGCCTGAATGCTCCCGGCGAACCGCCCGAGATCTTCCTGATTCAGCGCTTTGACTTCAATCGACAATACCGGGCGCACCGGCTCCGGCGGCGCCTCTTCTTTCGAGCACGCGGCCAGCAGCAGGCCGGCAGACAGCAGCATCAGGCGCTTCATTGGTCAGCCCCCGGCGCCAGATCCTTGTAGGTGTTTTCGGCGATTTCCACTTTCATTCCCGGGTGCAGCAGTTGGCCGCCAGCGATGATGACTTTCTGCCCGGCGTCGAGGCCGTCGCTGACGATGACTTTGCCGGTCAGGTAGCGGCCGACGGTGACGTTGTGCAATTGCGCTTTACCGTCGCCGTCGACCAGCCACACGGCGGGTTCGCTGAGGTTTTTGGTCAGCGCCGACCACGGCAGCTCGACGGCGGATTTGCCGGCGGTTTTCGCCGTGGCGCTGACCACCGAGCCGAGTTGCATGCCTTCGGGCAGGCTATGCAGGGTGACTTTGACTTGCACGGTGCCGGTTTGCGCCGAGACCGCCGGGGTGATTTCGCGCACGGTGCCGGTGGTTTTGATGTTCGGATTGCCCAGCAGGCTGACCACCAGCGACTTGTCCGAGGGCGGCTCGGCCAGCAGCGATTCGTAGACGTTGAACACGGCATCGCGCTCGCCGTCACGCGCGAGGCTGAAGATCGGCACGGTGGCTTGCACCACTTGCCCGACTTCGGCTTGGCGCGCGGTGATGATGCCCGGCGCTTCGGAAATCAACGAGGTGTAGCTCAGTTGTTCGCGCGCGTTGGCCAGTTGTGCCTGAGCGGCGGTCAGCGCGCTCTGGCTGCTGCGCAAGGCGGCTTGCGCAGCGTCGAATTCGCTTTGGCTGGTGTAACCCTTGGGCAGAAGTTTTTGCTGGCGGACGAACGCGGCGGCGGTCTGTTTGACCCGCGCCTGCTCGGCAACGACTTGCGCCTGGGCCGAATTGACGTTGGTCTGCAGGTCTTTCGGGTCGAGCCTGGCCAATACCTGTTTGGCCGAAACCCGGTCGCCGACCTCGACTTTGCGCTCGATGATTTTGCCGCCGACACGGAACGACAACTCGGTCTGCACGCGCGCCTGGACATCGCCGGTGAGCGTCACCGTAGCGGCGTAATCAGCCGGCTGCACCGCTTGCACGAACACCCGTGGCAGGTCTTTTTCGACTGGTTTTTTATCACCACATGCCGTCAGCAGAGCAACAACGCCCAGCCCCGCCATAATTTTCAACCCGGTACCCGCCATGCAGACTCCTTTTCGTGGTACGAACGTGCAAGTGACGATACGACTGTGAGCTTAGAACAGGGTTCAACGCCCGCACTGAACGCGTTAAATAATGCGATCACACCGCCTATCCATGTAGCAGCTGGCGGAGCCTGCGTTCGGCTGCGAAGCAGTCGTGAAATCAGACACCGCGGTGTATCAGTAGACCGAGTACTCAGGTTTGACGACTGCTGCGCAGCCGAACGCAGGCTTCGCCAGCTGCTACAGGTCACTGTTCTGCTGAAGATAAGGCAAACTGCCCCGCTACGCAGCAGGAAGCTTCCCATGCTCAAGACTCTCGCGGTGGCCAATTACCGCTCGATCAATAAATTGGTGATTCCGCTGGGTCGGTTGAACCTGATTACCGGCCCGAATGGCAGCGGCAAATCCAACCTGTATCGCGCGTTGCGCCTGTTGGCGGAAACCGCTCAGGGTGGCGTGATCAATGCGCTGGCCCGTGAGGGCGGGCTCGATTCGACCTTCTGGGCCGGGCCGGAAACCATCAGCCGCCGCATGCGCAACGGTGAAGTGCCGATTGAGGCCACCGTGCGCCAAGGCGTCAAACGCCTGCGCCTGGGGTTTGCCGGGGAAGATTTCAGTTATTCGATTGCCTTGGGCCTGCCGGAGAAAACCCTTTCGTACTTTTCCCTCGACCCGGAAATCAAAAAGGAATGCATCTGGTCCGGCCCGCACTATCGCCCCGCGAGCCTGCTGGTGGACCGCGAAGACCCGATGATTCGCGCGCGCGAAGGGCGCAGTTGGGACGTACTGGCGCAGCACACGCCGAATTTCGACAGCCTGTTCGATCAGGTCGGCAGTTTCCGCACTTCGCCGGAAGTCATGCACCTGCGCGAATTCATCCGCCGCTGGCGCTTCTACGATCATTTTCGCAGCGACGCCGACGCCCCGGTGCGCCAGCCGCAACTGGGCACCCGCACGCCGGTGCTGCACCACGACGGTCGCGACCTCGCCGCCGCGTTGCAGACTATCCGCGAGATCGGCGATCCCGAGGCGCTGCAAGCCGCGATCAGCGACGCCTTCCCCGGCGCGCGGCTGAACATCGCGCCGCTACAGGGCGGGCGGTTTGCGATTGAGTTTTATCAGGAAGGCTTGCTGCGGCCATTGTCGGCGGCGGAATTGTCCGATGGCACGTTGCGCTATCTGTTGCTGGTCGCGGCGCTGCTGACGCCCCGGCCGCCGACGCTGATGGTGCTGAACGAGCCGGAAACCAGCCTGCACCCGGACCTGTTGCCGGCGCTGGCGCGCTTGATCATCCGCGCGTCCGAGCAGTGTCAGGTGTGGGTGGTGTCGCACGCGCGGCGGTTGATTTCAGCGCTGCAGGAAGACCCCGAGTGCAATTGCATCGTGCTGGAGAAAACCCTGGGCCAGACCGGGATTGTCGGGCAGCGGGTGCTGGACGAACCTGCGTGGCACTGGCCGGATTGAGTGTCTGGCTTGAGAATGACCCCTCACCCTAACCCTCTCCCCAAAGGGGCGAGGGGACTGACCGAGGTGTTCTTAGAGCTGCATCGACCTGAAAAACCGAGTTGAACTCAGGCCTTGAAAAGCATGAAGATCGGCTCCCTTTCCCCTCTCCCCTCTCCCCTCTGGGGAGAGGGTTGGGGTGAGGGGTTGGTTCTCAGCCGCACCGCAGAACCAACAGAGAATCACCCCTGCCATTTCCCACCCTCAACAATCACACTCTCAGGCTTGGTGTCGACGCTCAGTTCCTTGCGCACGTATTGGTCGTACAGTTTGAACAGATACTTCTCTTCACCCAACTTCGCCAACTCGGTGTTCACCCAGTCGCGCAGTTCGATATTGCCCTTCTTCACCGCTGGCGCAATCGGTGCTTCGGCGCCCAGAGTCTGCTCCAGCACGCGGTAGCCGGGGTTTTGTTTGGCCCAACTGAATAGCACCAGATTGTCCTGCGCATAGGCATCACCGCGACCATTGGCCAGTGCTTGCAGCGACTCGGAGTTTTTCTCGAACTTGAGCAATTTCCAGTCCGGGTGATTTTTCGTCAGCCAGATATCCGCCGTGGTGCCCGTTGTGACGATGGTCGTGCGGCTCGCCAAGTCGTCCAGGGTTTTCACCGAGCTGCCCTGCGGCACCAAGGCTTGCAAAAAGCAGAATTTAATACCGTTAAAGCATATTGATATCACGCAAAAAACTATCTGCGGATGTGCGCTGAAAGCGGCAAAGGAGCGGAGAAAAGTTGATCGATCAGATTTCCTGAATCACACAAATCCTTGTGGGAGCGAGCTTGCTCGCGATGGCTGACTGACATTCGAAACTTGCATCGCCTGACCCGGCGCTATCGCGAGCAGGCTCGCTCCTACAGGGGTCTGCGGCGCACGCAAAAACGCCGACGCTGTAGCAGCCGTCGGCGTTGAAACCTTGAAGGGGTTTGGTGCTGCGTCGAATCAGAACGCCGGCAGTACGGCGCCGCTGTATTTCTTCTCGATGAACGCTTTCACTTCCGGGCTGGTCAAGGCTTTGGCCAGTTTCTGGATGGCGTCGCTGTCCTTGTTGTCCGGACGCGCCACCAGGAAGTTCACGTAAGGCGAATCCGCGCCTTCGATGACCAGCGCGTCTTTAGCCGGATTCAGACCTGCTTCCAGCGCGTAGTTGGTGTTGATCATGTCCAGGTCGACTTGATCCAGCACACGCGGGAGCATGGCGGATTCGAGTTCCTTGAACTTGAAGTTGCGCGGGTTCTTGGCGATGTCTTTCGGCGTGGCCAAAGCGTTTTTCGGGTCTTTCAACTCGATCAGGCCAGCCTTCTGCAGCAGGATCAGGGCACGGCCGCTGTTGCTGCCTTCGTTAGGGATGGCGATGGTGGCACCGTCCTTCAGGTCAGCCAGGCTTTTGACTTTCTTCGAGTAGCCGCCGAACGGTTCGACGTGCACGCCGATCACGGTGACCAGGTTAGTGCCCTTGCCTTTGTTGAAGCTGTCCAGGTACGGCAGGGTCTGGAAGTAGTTGGCGTCCAGACGCTTCTGATCGACCTGTACGTTCGGCTGAACGTAGTCGGTGAAGACTTTGATTTCCAGATCCACGCCTTCTTTGGCGAGGGTCGGTTTGATCAGTTCCAGAATCTCGGCGTGTGGGACCGGGGTCGCCGCAACCACCAGTTTCTCGCCGGCCTGGGCCAGGCCAGCAGTCAGGGCAGCCGCCAGTGCGGTGAACAACAGAACCTTTTTCATGCAGTGTCCTTATCGAAAATCACGGTCGCCAGTGGCGACGGCTATTAGTACGAGTGCCAGTGATGTGCTATCGCTGGCGTGAGGCGGACAATACCGGGATTTTTTATTCCCGAACAATATCTTTTATTCACTTTCATATTCCATTTTGTTCATACACGTCTGGCTCGCGCATTGGCCGTAGGAGCGAGGCTTGCCCGCGAAGGCGTCCTTGCTGATACACCGCGTCGTTTCGGTTCGCGAGCAAGCTTTGCTCCTACAGGGGACGACGTCTTGCCGGATGCACCGCGTCGTCTGCTTCGCGAGCAAGCTTTGCTCCTACAGGGGACGGCGTCTGCCTGATGCACCGCGTCGTCTGCTTCGCGAGCAAGCTTTGCTCCTACAGGGTGGCGGTGTTTTTCAGGAGTTGGTTTAGCGCTGCTTGTTCGGCGGCGGATCCGTTGGCGAGGATGTGTTTGAGTTGCCGCTCGATCTGCTCCAACGATGGCGTCGCCTCTGGCAGGTTCAAATGCTCGGGCAGGATTTCGTCGCCGGTGCTCACCAGCAGCGCAAAGTGAATGACGTTTTCCAGTTCGCGGGTGTTGCCCGGCCAGCTGTGCGCTTCCAGCACCTGTTGCGCCGTTTCGCTGATCAGCGGCACTGGCAGGTCGAGGCGTTGGCTGTAGATGCCGAGAAAATATTCGGCCAGCGACAGAATATCGCCCACGCGTTCACGCAGGGCCGGCAGTTCCAGCTGGCCTTCGCTGAGGTAGTGATAAAGCCGTTCGTGGAATTTTCCGGCGGCCACCGCTTGCGCGAGGTCGATGCTGGTGGCGGCGACCAGGCGTACGTCCACCGGGCTCGGCTGCTGCGCGCCGACGCGGGTGACTTCGTGGTTCTCCAGCGCCGAGAGCAATTTGATCTGGATCGGCAGCGGCAAGTCGCCGATTTCGTCCAGGTACAAAGTGCCGCCATTCGCCGAGCCAAACCACCCGGCGCGACTGCTCGCCGCGCCGCTGTAGCTGCCGGCGGCGTAACCGAACAATTCAGCGTCGGCATAAGTCGGGCTGATCGCGCCGCAATTGACCGACACGAACAAACCGCCGCGATCACTGGCGCGATGGATGTGGCGCGCGAGCAATTCTTTGCCGCTGCCGGTTTCGCCGCGAATCAACACGCACACCGAGCGCGGAGCCAGTTGCTCCAGTTCCTCGCGCAACTGGCGTGAACGTGGATCGACAAACACCAACGCTTTGGCGCGGATGCTCAGGGGACTTTTTTCGGCGTCGGGAAAGGTCAGCAGCGGCTGACCGAAGGCTTCAAAATTCATGGCAGACTCCCGCCCAAAACCGCCGGGAGACGGGGGCGTTTAAAGAAACAAGAAATTCAAGCGCGGCGCAGGGCGTGATGTTCCATGCGGTTTTGCAGGCGATAGAGATAGGCAAAACCCTGCTCCCAGCGCTGGTGACCGGACTTGACGTTGATGTGCCCGGCACCGGACAGAATCCCCGCCTCGGCGCCCCAGTGGCGCGCCAGTTCCAGCGCGCGCGGTGCGCTGACAGCGCTGTCGTTGTCGGAGCTGACGACTTGGCTGGGGAACGGCAACAACGTCGTCGGAATCGGTGCAAAGTTGCGCAGGGCCGGCGCGCAGGCCGGGCGCTCGACGTCCGCGGGCGCGACCAGCAAGGCACCGCGCACCTGACGCAAAAACTGCGACGGCGCGGTCGCCGCCCAATGCGCGACGGTGATGCAACCGAGGCTGTGGGCGATCAGGATGACTGGCGTGCTGTCGGCGGCAATCGCCTCGGCGAGCGCGGCGACCCAATCTTCACGACGCGGCGTCAGCCAGTCGGCCTGCTCCACGCGCGCACTGTTCGGCAAACTGTTCTGCCAGTGGCTTTGCCAATGATCATCTGGCGATCCTTGCCAGCCCGGCACAATCAGGTAGCGAATTGATTCGTTGCGCATGGGGGAACTCTCCTGCTGCGTGTCTGTTCCGGACCGAGTATAGGGACGTGAGTTATATTCGTTAAGGAATAAGAAGCTATTTATTAAGACCTATATCGAATATAAAACTGATCTCCGTGGGAGCTGAGCTTGCTCGCGATAGCGGTGGGTCAGGCCACATCGATGGCGACTGACACAGCGCTATCGCGAGCAAGCTCGGCTCCCACAGGTTTTGTGGTGATCCCGAATAAAAAAAGGGCCGCACCCTGCCAAGGAGACGGCCCCGGAAACTGTGGAAAATCTAGCGCGCGGTGATCACCGACAATTTGGTAATTCCGGCCCGTTCAATCGAGGCCATGGCCCGCGCGACTTCGCCGTAATTCACCCCGTCGTCGGCCTGCAATTGCACGCGCACTTCCGGGTCTTTGGCTTTCGCTGATTTGAGGTTGAATTCCAGCAAGTCCGGCTGGATTTCATCCTTGTTGATAAACAATTTGCCGGCGCCATCGATGCTCACCACCAGCGGGTCCTTCTGCTCAACCGGCGCAACCGCTTCGGTCTTCGGCAGGTTGATCGGGATCGCGTTGGTCAGCAGCGGCGCGGTGACGATAAACACCACCAGCAGCACCAGCATCACGTCCACCAGCGGCGTGACATTGATCTCGCTCAGCACCTCATCACTGTCTTGCGTGGAGAACGCCATATCAGGACGCCTCCTTCACTTTGTGCGTGCCACCCTGGGCCACGACTTTGTGCGACGTCGGGTGAATCAGCAGTCGGAACGAACTCTTCTGCGCCAGGCTGTAGAAGTCGTGGGCGAAGTCATCGAGGTCCGCCGCAGTCAGTTTCAAACGGCGCAAAAAGTAGTTGTAAACCAGCACCGCCGGCACCGCGACCGCGATCCCCACACCGGTCGCGACCAGTGCTGCGCCGATCGGCCCGGCGACCGTTTCCAGGCTCGCCGAACCGGCCGCGCTGATGCCTTTCAACGCTTCCATGATTCCCCACACCGTGCCGAACAAACCAATGAACGGCGAGGTGCTGCCGATACTCGCGACCACCGCCAGCCCGGTTTCCAGCGAACGCCGTTCGCGGACGATCTGCTGACGCAAGGCGCGCTCCAGCCGGTCCTGATGATTGATCGCCTGGCTCAAATCCTGCGCCTGCGGCGCTTCACCGACCTGAATCGCCGCGTAACCGGCCTGGGCAACCCGTGCGGCGGCGCCGGGCTGGGTTTCGCTCAATTCGGCGGCGGCATCCAGACTCGAAGCCGCCCAGAACTGCTTGTGAAACTTGCGATCCTGAGCTTTCAGACGCCCGAACTGCACGCCTTTAAGCAACGCCAAACCCCAAGTGGCAACGGAAAAAACCACCAGCAGCCAGATCACCGCGCTTTCGATGGATTCAAGTGGAGAGGCCAGTAACGTCATGATGTATTCCCTCGTGTAAACATTTGGCGCGAATTGGGTTTCGGTTTAATGAATCTTGAAATCGATCGGCACGCTGACCCAGCCGTCCTGGGCCACCTCACCTTGCTTGGCCGGGACAAAACTCCAGCGCTTGACCGCGCTGAGCGCCGCGTCGTCGAGCTGATCGCGACCACTGCTTTTCTGAATCTGGATTTCCCCCGGTTTGCCGTTGGCCAACACATGCACTCGTAGCAACACCGTGCCTTCCCACCCGCGACGCTGAGCCAGCGACGGGTATTCCGGCGCCGGGTTCTTCAGGTACGCGGCGTTGGCCGAGGCCGGCGTTACCGGTGCGGGCGCTGGTGGTGCCGGTGGCGCAGGCGCGGCGACCGGCGCTGTCGGTTGTGGCGGTGCGGGAGGTTGCTCCACCGCTTTCGGCGTTGGCTTGGGCGTTGGCTTGGGTAGCGGTTTGGCGACTGGCTTAGGCTTCGGAACCGGTTTGGGTGGCGGCGGTTTTACGGCCAATTCGTCTTCGACGGGTGGCGGCGGCTCGACCACCGGTTGTACCGGTTGCGGCGGTGGCGGCTCGACCACGGGCGGCGCCGGGCGCGAAAACTCGATGGTCATCGGCGGAATTTCCGGCGGCACAATCGGCAATTCCTTGAGCGGTTGCTGATTGAGCCAATAGATCACCGCGCCATGCACCAGCAACGCGAGCACGCCGAGCAGAATCGCTTCACGACGGCTCAAAATCCCCTTGGGCGCACGCTGCAAACGCAACTGGCCCAACGGCACCCGATGCACGCGGCCGAGGTCGACCAACTCGCCACTCGGCGCGTGGCGCCACAGCACCTCATGCGCGCCGGCGGCGGTCTGGACATTGCCCATGGTTTTACTCCCTGCGGTTTCTTGACGAATACCCGGGACACCCGCATGTAGATCCCCCTGCGGAATGTTCCGAAGGGACAATCATTGGGCTGGATGCTTATCTCTTAAAGTAATTTTTAACCTTATTTATAGAACTTATTCGAATAATTGAAAGAATCGAATTTGTCGAAGCCACGTCCCGTATGACCTGTAGCGAAACGTGAAAAAGACGATGCATTTCAGGCATAAAAAATATTCCTGAAAGGCTGCTTTTGCGACGGTAGGCAACTTTACGGAAACGCCTGAAAAGGCCTCTCAATGCAACCCCGCGGCTTTGCACGCGTCGACAAAGTTCACGCCGTTCTTGTCCATGGCGGTTTTGACCAATTTATTGGCTTTTTGCATTGCCGGGCTGGGTTGCGCCCATTGATCGGGAGGCAGCGGTTGCGACCAGGTTTGGACCCGTCCGGGCAAGGTCGGACGGCCCTTGCGGTGGGCCCATTCAGCGATGAGGTAGGGCATTTTCCAGAAAGTCAGGACGCGGCGGACGTACCACCAGCGCAGGGGCCATTTTGTGGGCTGGGGATGTCCGTAACGTTTGCGATACTCGTCGTCCATGTTGTCGTCCAAGTCGCCCATGAATCGGGCATCGAGGCGTTCGATTTCAAACGTGTGCAAGCCTTCATAAGGCTTGAGTTCGTCCTCGGTCAACTTGATCCCCAGCGCGGCGAGCATGGGGCTAGGCGTGTCCACCAGCTCCCCTTCCTCCATGTAATTGCGAATCGCCGCCCACATGCCCAGTGCATGCGCATCGCTGGGTTGCGACGACAACACGAACTGCACGGTGTCGTTTTCTTCGTCCTCCAGCCCCATGCCAAACGTGTAGTCGCGCATTGCGCCGTAGCTGCTGATGCCCTGACTGTTCGCGACCCAGGCCACCACACTTTCCCATGGCACGATCAGCACGCGGTGGGTGGTGTTGTCGATATGGCAGACTTCGCGGCGTTGGCGATTGAAGCGGATCGGGTAGCTTTTGGCGGAGGTGAGGACTGGGGAGAGCATGCCGTAAACGCAGGCTCCAATCGGCAGGAGGGATGCGAGAGCAATTTTGGTCGCCACTCCAAAAAACATGAGTAGTTCTTGCCACGGGGTCCTGAAATTTTCTGGATAAAAAATCACTCCACACAGTATGAAAAGACTCGGAAGCACAAAAGCGACAAACAAAGGAATCCAAATCTGTATCGCCAATCTCTTCCCTGCCTCCACCATCCCGAAGTTGTTTCCCCCCAACTCCAGAAACGTCTCGTTCATGACCGAAAAGTTACGACGCGAAACCTGCACCTGCCCGGTGTACACCGGCAACGGCGCGAGGAACAACGTTTCATTCAGGCCCTTGACCCGCCGTTGCCCGGCACGGGGCCGCTGACTGCGAATGTCCAGCGCGGGCTCGGTGGCTGCGGATTTGCGCTTGCGTTTGAACAGGTTTCTAAACATCGACTGTCGCCATTTCGTCGCGGGTGAATATCCAGTAAGGGGCCTTTCCTGTGCCGCTCGGCAATGTGTCCACCGGATCAAGTTTGAAACGACCCTCGGCCGGTAGTCGTACACCGCGATGGGTCTGGATGTACAAATTACGCAGCACGAAACAGCTGCGATGAATCAGCTCGCGCTCGGCTTCGAGTTGGTAGCCAATGTTCAGGGCCAGGGCGAAATCCGAGGTTTGCAAAGTGTCGCTGATGGGCAGATGCAGGGTCAGCGCTTCATCTTCCTGACTGACTACCACCGCCACGGCGACCCACGCCGCACTGCATTCCTGCCAGCGCAGCGGCGGCAAATGAGCGCTGTAGGGACGGGGTATGTGTAAATCGCGGGTTTGCTGATAGGCCAGCAGTTGCAACTGACGGCTGTCCATTTCCCGTGTTCGAACCCCGGGCAGCACCAGTCTCAGGTAAGTGCGTTTACCCTCGCGGATCAACTCACAGGTCGGTTGTTGTACCACCTTCGCCAACTCGCTCCAATCCTCTGACAGGCTGCGTTGCCGATCGGCTATGCCCCATGCGCTGGCCTGCAGCCATTTTTGCAGAGCGTCCAGATTGAAATAGTTGTGCAGACCTTCGCCCGTGAGTTGCAGAGCCGTGCCGATCAGCGCCACCAGATTGGCTCTGACGCCGATGCTCAAGAGCTTGGGGCTCGCCTCGGCCCAAGCCAGGGCACGCAATTCGGTGGGCTGTTTCATGACGTTGATGATGATCGACGTAGTATGTTTAACGCCCCAGGTATTGGTTCCAATTAGGACGGCATCGCCAGTCATTTGCAGGCTCGTCGCAGCTAACACCTTTTGATCTCCCGTGGCGAGCGCTTTCCCCCATTCCTGCGAGTGCGTACCTAAATCAACAGTGGCGGCCAGAGCGCCGAACCCAAAAGCACCGCTCCCGGCAATGCCAGCCCAACGCCCTAGACGACTCATGGTATTGAGCTTGCCTGCGGCGCTGTCCATTTGCTCGATATGTGCCTGAAGAATCGTTACCGACAGGCCCTGTACCGCAGAAAATCCAGCAGCCGACATTGCTACGAAAGACTGAATGATTGCCGATGCGTCAGATAAAGAGCGATCCTCCTTTTTTAAAGTGTTGCTCAACGCCTCAACAAACTTCTGCCCCTGAAACACAAACAACAACAGCGCAACCCCATCCCCGCCGGACTTGAGCGCACTACTCATGGGCTTTGCATACGTCCCGGTCGCGCGGAAATCGCGCACTGTGCGGTGCATTTCATCGCGCAGCGCCGGCGCCATGCCGTCAACCACGGTGCCAATCTGTCCGGGGTTGCCGCTGCCGACGGTCAATGCGCGGCTGAGGCTGTCTTCCAATGGCGCCAGCGCAGCCTTGAGTTGGTTGATGCGCTGGTTGTGAATCTGCTCGGCGCCCGGTGCCACCAAACCACTGATGATCCGTGCCAACTCGCGCTGGCGCAGTTTGTAGGTTTCCTGGAGTTGGCCGCGCAGGGCGAGCGCGTTATCCCGGGCCTTGTTGAATGCTTGAATTTCGTAAGCCGAGGCTGCGCGAAGCGTCAAACCGCTGCGAGAGAACTCGCGCAGCAGTTGCAGGCGTGCGGGTGCGCCGATGTCGCGTATGAAGTTATTGGGATCGATGTAGCTTCTCTGATGGAAGTCACGCAAAGATAAATCGAGCTTATCGGCAATCCTCAATTGCTTCGCCGGGTTATAAGCCCCATCCAACAAACTCTGCAGCCCCTGAAACCGTGTATTCAAATCCCCATAGTTGGGCAATCGCTCGGTCATCAAACTGCTGAACTGGTTAGCGAGCAGATTGACGTTGGCAATGCTGTCCTGGGCGGTGCCGACTTTGATCGAGAAGCTGCTCAGGTCCGCCAGTTTTTTGCCGACATCGAGCTGGTCGGCGAGGGTCAGGGTGTCCAGTCCCGGCACGAGGGTGAGCAGGTTTTGCTCGAGGTAAGCCGCCAGTTGTTCGGTCGCGGCGCGATTCCAGCACAGGGCTGCCACGCAGACAAATTCGGTTTCCAGGCGATGCCTGATTTGTGCGTCGAGTTGAAAATCGTAGTACCAGGCCGCTCGATGAAAATGGCCGTCGGTGATCATGTTCAAACGGTCTTCGCGAATGCTTTGCAGCCTTCGGTGCCAATGACTGAGTAACGTTTGTTGCCGACCGACAAAAGCCTCCATGGCGGGACGGTTCACCAGATCATCGATACCACGTTGACCAATCTTGTCGCCAAACAGCGCGTCTTTCGATTGCCGCTCGAGCCGTCCGATGGTTTTGGCGTGTTTTTGCCATTTTTCCACACCCAACAAGTCGTACATCCGGAACCAGGCTTGCACACCCGGATTGGGCGAGTTGCGCCAGAACGCGATGTCGTCGTAGCGACTCGGGCCGCTCGATTCGTTTCTGATATCAAGGTGCTCATAGATAGCGGCCTGCTGCTCGGGCGATGTGTCTTGCATCAGTGCCTGGGCCTCGGGATCGGCCGCGCCCAAGGCATCCAGACGCGCAGAATTGACCTGATACAAGGACTGGATATAAGCGCCCGTCAGGTACTGGCGCTGGCTCGCATCGTCGGCGCTCCATTGGCCAATCCAGTCGGCGACTTCCAGTTGTGCGCTGGCCAGATCGCGCATGACACCGATGTCGTCACGCAGCACCACGAACAGGAAATCGTTCTGGTAGGGCCCCAGCACCTGACTGGTCAAGGTTTCAATCGCGGCATCTCGAAAAAGCGCCGTGTTTTCCCATGTATAGGGCTGACTCTCTTGCGGGTTGGCGCCGTCGGGTAACGCCTCGATCGGGCCAGGCTGGGTAGCGTTTTCTGCCACTTCCGCCAGCCACTTTCCGGCCTGCTGCTGGCTCAACAGGTCTGTGCCGCCATTGACCGGGCACGCACTGGCCAACTCGATGCACTGCATCAAGCGTTCGCGCTCAGCGCTGTTTTTCAGCACTTGTGAACACTTGTAAGCGGTCCACTGAATTTCCGAATAGCTGGCGTACAACGTGTGCTGCCGGGGGAAAACCAGGTGAGGGTCACCGACTGAAGTGGTGCGCGTGTCGCCTGCGACTTCCTGATCGCTCCACAGCAACTTGGTGATTCGGCCCTTTTCAATGCTGTATTCGTGAAGGTAGTGGGTGTCGTTGTCGATGAGGTACAGGTAACCGTCGCGCAATAACCGGATGCCAAGCGGCTGACTGTTCAGTGTGAGCGGCATGGACAGTTCGGATGACGGGTCAAGGTGTTCGACCAACCCGTAGCGCAGCGGCAGCAACTGTATTTTTTGGCTCATCAAAGAACATTGGCCTAGCGCTGAACGCACATCGTTGGCGCGCGTGGCCATGGCTGCGGCGTTGGCGTCGATGGGCGGCGGCTGGCGCGCGGTCATCGGCGACCTCCCTGTGAGTCAGCCGCACGACTGCAAGCCAGCTCGGCTGCGCGTTGCACACGGTTCAAGGGAGATTGCGTGGTGGGCACTGTCAGCAGCTCGACAATGTCCGCGTGCGCGGCCAAAGGTTGTTCGCCCAGATAGCCAAAGACATTGGCGTAGAGGGTAATTTCCTGCTCCGACGTGAAGCCGTATTGGTAAGCCTCTTGGGCCAAACGCTCGATATGACGCAAGCGCTGTTGCGCAGAAGCTGACGCCTTGAACTCCGGAAAATACGTGTGCAGGTGATCATTCAAGGCAAACACCGCGCGGCGAAACGTCACCTCTTCCAGTGCCGTGAGTTCCTCGTCCGTCAGTCGATAAATCTCGCCTGCGTGAGGTCGTGCGTGTTCAGGGCGGGTGTGTTGGTGCCAAACCGCCTGGAAGCTGTCGGGCAAACACACTTGATCGACAGGGCCAAACCAGCGCGCGCTCTGTGCTTGATGCGCAAGGCTTAGCAACGGATGAATCACCGCCGGGTCGGCAATGCGCGGCATGACTTGAATGCCGCTGGGGTGCTCAACGGTGAGCAGACGACGCCAATGCGCGCAAAGTGTCGGCGCATCAGCGTGACTGAACAGCAGGTAACCCCATTCAAACGCGGCGGTTTGCTGGTAGTACGTCAGCAATGAATCACACTCGCCCGTGAGGGCAAGCAAGCACGGCGATATGTCTGATAGCTCATGCCAGCGAGTGCCTTGATACAGGCAGTACGTCGGATTACTCCAATCGTGCAGAGGTTGCGGCAAGCTCGACGCGCTGACGCCGTCCACCAACAGGTACGCCGGCATGGCCCACGGCAAATCGTCCGGCAGTGGCGGTAACCTAAACATTGGCAGGCTCGCTTGGCTGTTTCGCGGCTTCGCATATCGCGCAAATCGGTTGTTTCGCCATCAGGGCCAAACGTTGCGATTGGAGTAACAATGGCGCGTCAAGCAAAGCGCTGGCAGCCTCTCCAACAGACAGCGCGCGGTTTGGCGCAAGTCCCGCCACTGGCGAGCCACCCTCGACAATCGCCACGCTGCTGAAAATTCCCCCGGCATTGATCACGATGTGGTGCCCGCCCGCCGTCAGCGTCAGGCTGGAACCGGCATCGATTACCACTTGGCTGGCGGTCACGCGCGCGTGTGGCCCGGCCTGAATCACCAGGGTTCCCGCCGTGGTGGAACTGCTGTTGCCGCTGATGCTGATCAGTTCGTCGCTGCCGATCACGGTATGGCGCACACCTTGGGTGGTGTGCGATTCATCGCCCTGGATCAGGCTGGCACTGTCGCTGTCGACCTGCTGAAAACGCTCGCCGCCGATCAGGCTGTGGCTGTCGCGGCTGATCTGTTCGCGGCGGTCGTTGCCGATCTGGCTGGTGCTGTCATGGAGGATCAGTTGTTCGAGATCGCGTTGCGCGCGCAGGTAGATTTTTTCCTGGCCGGCGCGGTCCTCCAGTGCCAGTTCGTTGTAGCCACCGGTGTGCGGCGAGCTGTGGCTGCGCAGCACGCTTTTGGTT
>NZ_MKGS01000158.1:0-41596 GCF_002836905.1 Pseudomonas sp. 43NM1
AGCCACAGGTTGCCGTGTTCTTGCACCAGCAACACCAGCGCAACGGCGACCATCAGTTTGTCGGCCACCGGATCAAGAAACGCTCCGAATGGTGTGCTTTGTTCCAGGCGGCGGGCCAGGTATCCGTCGAGCCAGTCAGTGGCTGCGGCGAAAGCGAAGACCGAACTGGAGGCCAGGTAGCTCCATTGGTAAGGCAGATAGAACAGCAGAATGAAGATCGGGATGAGCAGGACGCGTAGAACGGTAATCAGATTAGGGATATTCATCGGCACAACTGGCTACGAGGTGAGTTGGGCATTCTACTCGCTGTGCAGGTTTGCATAAATCGACTCAGCGAGCTTTTTACTGATCCCCGGTGCTTTGGCGATCTCTTCGATGCTGGCACGAGACAGCTCCTGCAATCCACCAAAATGTTTCAGCAAATCACGGCGACGTGTCGGCCCAACCCCCGCAACGCCTTCCAGCGTTGACGTTCGGCGGGTTTTGCCACGTCGGGCGCGGTGCCCGGTAATGGCGAAACGGTGAGCTTCGTCGCGAATTTGCTGGATTAAATGCAGCGCGGGGGAATCACCGCGCAACGTGAATTCATGTGCGGCGTCATTCAAATACAAGGTTTCAAAACCGGCCTTGCGCGTCGCCCCCTTGGCCACGCCCAACAAAATCAGGTCCGGCACCGCGAGTTCATTAAGCACGTCGCGCGCCATCGACAGCTGACCTTTGCCGCCGTCCACCAGCAAAATGTCAGGCAACTTGCCCTCGCCGTCCTTGAGTTTGCTGAAACGCCGGGTCAGGGCCTGGTGCATTGCCGCGTAATCATCGCCCGGCGTCACGCCTTCGATGTTGTAGCGGCGGTAATCGGACTTGATCGGCCCTTCCGGCCCGAACACCACGCAGGACGCTACGGTGGCTTCGCCGCTGGAGTGGCTGATGTCGTAGCATTCGAGGCGTTGCGGCCGCTCGTCGAGGTTCAGCACTTCGGCCAACGCATCGAAACGAGCGGCAACATGCTGACGATTGGCCAGACGTGCGCCCAATGCCTGCTCGGCGTTGGTGACCGCCAACTGCTGCCAGCGCGCCCGGGTGCCACGCACCCGATGGCTGATGGACAGTTCGCGACCGCGCAGTTCGTGGATGGCCTCGATCAGCACCGGAAAATCTTCGTGAACCACGTTGACGATCAGTTCGGCCGGCAAATCCCGTTCGGGACTGCTAATGAAGTACTGGCCCAGAAATGCCGCCATGACTTCGGAAACGTCTTCTTCAATACCGACTTGCGGGAAGAAGTTCTTGCTGCCGAGTACCCGCCCGCCACGCACGCTGATCAGGTGCACACAGGCGCCGCCCGGGTTGACGAACGCGGCGATCACGTCGATGTCACCCGAGCCTCCCTCCATGCTCTGCTGGTCCTGGACCCGCCGCAGCAAGGAAATCTGGTCGCGCAATTCGGCTGCGCGCTCGAACTCGAGGTTGATCGCCGCCTCTTCCATTCCGGCCGACAACTCGTCCGTCAGCGCATTGCTGCGGCCTTCGAGGAACATCACCGAATGTCGCACGTCCTCGGCATACACTTCCGGCTCAACCAGCCCGACACACGGCGCCTTGCAACGTTTGATCTGATATTGCAGGCAGGGCCGCGTGCGGTTCTTGTAGTAGCTGTCTTCGCACTGACGGACGAAAAAAGTCTTCTGCAACAGACTGAGGCTTTCACGAATGGCGCCGGCGCTGGGGTAAGGCCCGAAATACTTGCCTTTGGCTTTTTTCGCGCCACGGTGGATGCTCAGCCGTGGAAACTGGCCGTCCGACAGAAATACATACGGATAGGATTTGTCGTCGCGCAGCAGGATGTTGTACGGCGGCCGCCATTCCTTGATCAACGTCTGCTCAAGCAACAACGCTTCAGTTTCGTTCGAGGTGATCGTGGTTTCGACCTGGGCGATACGCCCGACCAGCGCCGCCGTTTTCGGCGCGAGACCGGATTTGCGGAAATAACTCGCCAGACGCTTCTTGAGGTTTTTGGCTTTGCCGACGTAAAGCAGGCGCGCGTCGCTGTCGAACATGCGGTAGACGCCTGGGCGTCCGCTCACTGTCGACAGGAATGCACTCGGATCGAAGACTTCAGTCATTTTCAGAGATTGGCATCAACCATGCCGTGACGAACCGCCAACAGTGTCAGTTCTACATCGCTGCTGATCGAAAGCTTCTCGAAAATGCGGTAACGGTAGGTATTCACGGTTTTCGGTGACAGACAGAGTTTGTCGGAGATGATCTGGACCTTTTGGCAACCGACAATCATCAGGGCGATCTGGATCTCGCGCTCGGACAATGCGTCGAAAGGTGAATCATTGGTTGGCTGGAACGACTTGATCGCCAGTTGCTGGGCAATCTGCGGGCTGATGTAGCGCTGGCCGGCAAACACCAGGCGAATGGCCTGGACCATTTCCGGCAGACCGGCGCCCTTGGTCAGATAACCCGCGGCCCCGGCTTGCAACAAGCGCGTCGGGAACGGATCTTCTTCGCACACAGTGACCGCGACGACTTTGATGTCCGGGTGACTGCGCAGCAGTTTTCGCGTGGCTTCAAGACCGCCGATCCCGGGCATCTTGACGTCCATCAGAACCACATCGGGTTTCAACTCACGCGCCTTGAGCAAGGATTCCTCTCCCGACTCGGCCTGGCCGACTACTTGCAGGCCATCGATGTCAGCCAGCATTCGTGTAATGCCTGTACGAACGAGATCATGGTCATCGACTACTAGCACCCTAATCAAGCAGACACCTCGCGATATGGTCGTATTGGGTTGCCGGACACCTTAGCAAAAAGCGACTGGCAGACCTAGCGGCAAGCGGCATATAAAAAGTTTCAATTCGTCTTTCAGGGCTTGCTATCCGTGTGTTTCAGCGGGGAGCAGGCCTCGACATCGCGCTGCATTCTGAGGAAACACTCGTCCTCGCCGACCACCTCCAGGCCCATTCGCCGATACAGCGCCTGCGCCGGATTATTTTTGAACACGGTCAGGCGCAATGCAGGTTTTCGCTCGGCGCGGGCCTTGGCCAGAACCTGATCGATCGCCCAGGAACCGGCGCCCTGCCCGCGAAAGGCTTCGCTGATTTGCAATTCGCGGATGTACAGCGCCTTGGCATCACGACTCAGGCTGACGAATCCGCTGCAGAGGTCGCCCCGCATGATCATCCAGTTTTCGCGCCCCGCCCAGGCGACATCGAAGGCTTCGTCCTGCCAGAGCAAATCGTACTGAATGTAGTAGCGCAGCATATTTTGACAGGTCAGGTCGCGCGCGAATCCCAGGTCCGAAGATGTCGCCGGCCGTAATGCGTAAGTCATTCAGAGCCCCGAAACAGTGACCGATTCGGCCGAGCCCCGAGTGTGTCACAACCCTGCGAGCACTCAAGCGATAGAAATTGCCGCGCAGCGCCGATAGCATTTTCTGATTGAATCCGCCTGCCGCCCTCTAGTAAGCTCGGCGCATTCATCGGAGACAGACCATGTTCAACGCCCTCCCACAGCTTCGTACCGTCAGCGCCCTGCGCTCGGTGGCGGCTGCCCGGGTGAATGACGTTTGCGCTCCGGTCAGCTTTTATTTTGGGTATTGGTTTAGCCACTGGCGCGCCTGATACCCACACGGCGCCCACTTTAAACGGGTCGCCACCAGAGAATTCTCAACCCCCGGTCGGCTTCCCGACCGGGGGTTTTGTTTTTTCAGCCGTACAAAAATTCAGCGACACCTACCAGACAACTTGAGGATTTACCCAATGAACTACGCCACTTATTACCGTCACGACAGTTTTTCCGCCTGGCGATTTACCAGCCTCCGCTCGGGACAGCCTGCCGCCTCCGATCGGTCACCCACAGGTGGCAAGCACACACACGCAGCCAATCATGCCAATTGTCGAACACCCCAGTAGGGCCGAGCACGCGGGAACAAACCCGCCGCCAGCCCAGGAATTTGCATATGAACTCGTCCGTCTCCGCTTTGCCACTGTCCACCTTGAGCCCGGCCAATGAAGCACTGACCTTGCGTCTGCCCAGCTCATTGCAGCTCAAACAGCAATTACCCCTCAGCACTGCCCTGACCCAGCAAGTCGCCGCGCACCGCCAAGCCGTTCGCGCGATTCTCAACGGTGAAGACTCCCGTTTGCTGGTGATCGTCGGCCCTTGCTCGATCCACGACCCGCAGTCCGCACTGGAATACGCCGCCAACCTCGCCCGACTGGCCGCTGAGCTCAGCGACGAAATGCTTCTGGTGATGCGCGCCTACGTCGAAAAACCCCGCACGACTGTCGGCTGGAAAGGCCTGGCCTACGATCCGCACCTCGATGGCAGCGACGACATGGCCGCCGGCCTGACCCTGTCGCGAGAACTGATGCGCGAAATGCTCCAGCTCGGTTTGCCGATTGCCACCGAATTGCTGCAACCCATGGCCGCCGGGTACTTCGACGATTTGCTGAGCTGGGTTGCCATTGGCGCACGGACCACCGAATCGCAGATTCACCGCGAGATGGCCAGCGGCTTGAGCATGCCGGTCGGTTTCAAGAATGGCACCGACGGCGGCGTCACCGTCGCCAGCGACGCCATGCGTTCAGCGGCCCATCCGCACCGGCATTTCGGCGTGGACAGCCAAGGGCATCCGGCGATCATTCAAACCCCTGGCAACCCCGACACCCATCTGGTGCTGCGCGGCGGCCATCACGGCCCCAACTACGACCGCGAGAGCGTCGCCCGGATCAACCACGACCTGACCAAACTGAAAATTCCAGCACGGATCATGGTCGACTGTAGCCACGCCAACAGCGGCAAAAACCCGCTGCGCCAGCCTGCGGTGTTCAACGATGTTCTCGAACAACGTCTGCACGGTGATCGCTCGCTGATCGGCATGATGATCGAAAGCCACCTGTTCGAGGGCTGCCAGCCGTTGAGCCCGTCGTTGCAGTACGGCGTATCGGTGACCGACGGTTGCCTGGGCTGGACCGGCACCGAGCAGTTGCTGCGCGAGGCCGCCGAACAGTTGCGCGCACAAACGCGCTAACTATCAGGCCTTCCGGTTTTCAATCGAAGACTGGAAGGCCTGACAATTCAGCAATCGCTCAGCGTTGCACCTGTATCAGCGTTGCACCCGTATCAGCCTTGCACCTGTACCAGAGCCGCCTCCGAAACCTGCGTCATGTCATCCAGCCGTTCAATCGAATAGCTGACTCGTACCGACGAGCCCTGATGCTCTCGCCAGAACCGATAGGGAACGACAAACACCAGCGGTTCGCCGGCCATCTCTTGTGAGATATCGCGCTCGTCGCGGTGACTGAAATGGCTGCCGTCGATTTTCAGGTAGACCAACTCGCCCTCCTCGGTCTTCGGATCGTCAATCACGATGGTGACGCCATCAATCGAGTCTTGCAGGTCCAGCCAGCCTTCCTCGGCTTCCAGTATCACCGGCGCCAGCAGCGGCGCGCGCTGCAGCGGCCCGATGGACAGTTGCGTCGGCTCCGAGTAATGCGGCGCCTGGCCGTGTTGTTCAATGCAATACCTGATCATCACCGACTTACCCAAGACCGGCGCAATGAACTCGGGATTGACCCAGAACGACAGCGCCTGGCCAACGGCGAACGCTTCGATTTTCAGGCGGTCGCTGAAACTGGTCTGTGGCGTCGCGCCTTCCCAAAAGAGTACGGCGCGATCTCCCGCCGCCATCCGCGCATACGGTCGAATCGTCACTCGCGCACCTTCAGTCACCCGATCCGGATCGAGTGTGCCGCTGACCGCATCATTGATCACAACCGGCAGCAACCCGCTGGGCGTATCGCCCACGTTCAACTGCAAACGCCGGGACTGCACCGACTCGGGCAGGCAACGGCTGGTGAGCGTGTAGTAAATCTCCAGAGAGCCGCCATCAATCGCGCCGAGGTGCTGACGGGCGACGGAAAAAATCACCTCCCGGCCCACCTGGCGCTGGCTGACAAAATGCGTCGCGTCGTGTTGATAAGCCAAGCCTTCGGCGTCCAGCCCCGACCAATGCAGCACCAATCTGTCACCGCTCGCCATGCCCGGATAAGGCAGGACCCTGACGATGGCTTTTTTAAGTGCCGGATCAAGGACCTGGTTCTCAGCTTTTTCTACCTGTGGAGCTGCCAGCCTTCCTGCTTCTGCTTCAAGTGTGCTCATTCATCTACTCCAGTCCTTGGTATACGTGCCGTCCCGCAGGGCGGCATCGAACGAGGCCCATTTAAGCTCAACGTTTTGCTGGCGGATGTCAGGGGATCGCTCTACAGAGGCCAGGCAAATGCTGTCCGCTCGGTAGGCCACTGGTGCGAATTCCGTGTATCCACGCAAAAAGATGTCGAAATGTTCCGAAACAGGCTTCACCCAGATCGGAAATTTCATACTTTTTCTATTCCGTTTTCCCGCAATCACCGCGGCTTTTTCGTACATCGCCTACCCGCTGGAGTGTTTTAGAGTGGCCGTCTGCTCACCTCCCTGAACTTCTGCGAAAAAGGTAAGAACATGCAACGGAATGCGACAACTCAACATCCAATCCTTCTGGTACATGGTCTTTTTGGCTTCGACCGTATCGGCAAAGTCGAATTGTTCCAGGACGTCAAGCAGGCTCTGCGCAGCCACGGCGCCAGGGTCTTTGTCCCACACCTGTCGGCTACCCATAGCAACGAGGTACGCGGCGAACAGTTGTTGGCGCAGATCGATCGTGTTTTACAAGGAACCGGCGCACGTCAGGTCAACCTGATTGGCCACAGCCAAGGTGCATTGGCAGCCCGTTACGCTGCGGCCATCGCGCCAGATTGCGTGGCGTCGGTGACCTCCGTCAGTGGCCCGAATCACGGCTCGGAACTGGCGGACTCGTTGCGCATGGCGCTTAAGCCCGGGCGTTTACCGGAGAAAGTGGCCAAGCAGATCGCAACGTTATTTGCAGACTTTCTGTCGCTGCTCAGCGGCAACCATCAGATGCCGCAAAACGCCGTCGCCGCGCTCAACGCGCTGACCACCGAAGGCGTCGGCGCTTTCAATGACAAATACCCGCAAGGCCTGCCGAAAACCTGGGGCGGCAAGGGTAAAGAGCTGGTCAATGGTGTGCGTTATTACTCGTGGAGCGGCATTTTGCCGGAATCGATCATTGATGAAGGCCTCGGTGCTTTCGACCCGGCCCACGCATTCCTGCGGGCCTTTTCCGAATACTTCACCACCGAAGCCGGGCAAAACGACGGGCTGGTCGGTCGCTTCAGTTCGCACTTGGGCAAGGTGATTCGTTCGGATTACCCGATGGACCATCTGGACAGCCTGATGCACACGCCGGGACGCAGCCGCAAAGGCGTCGACCCGATCGAGCTGTACCTGCTGCATGCCGAGCGTCTGAGAAAAGTCGGACTGTGATGCGGCGCCCCGGTTTGCCCCGCTGGCCAGCTTCGGATGGAACTTTGAGAAGAAATAGGCCACTGAATCCGGTAGGCTCCGCACTTTACTGAACATTGACTGGAGAATTTCCCATGCCTAAAGCCACTGCCCGTCACATCCTCGTTGCCAGCGAAGACAAGTGCAACGAACTGAAAACGCAAATCGAAGGTGGCGCTGATTTCGCCGAAGTTGCCAAGGCCAACTCCACTTGCCCGTCCAGCCGTCAGGGCGGTGATCTGGGTTCGTTCGGTCCAGGCCAGATGGTCAAGGAATTCGACACCGTGGTTTTCAGCGCGCCGATCAACGTCGTGCAAGGCCCGGTTAAAACCCAGTTCGGTTATCACCTGCTGGAAGTGACCAGCCGCCAGGACTGATCCGACGCCTGAGTTTTGTGCACAGCGGCCCGCCTTTTGGTGGGCCGTTGTGTTTGCGATACGTGATACGGCTGGCGAGGGACGCGCCGCTAGCGTACAAATTGTGCTTATCGATCACCCGGCTCTAAGGCTGACAATGCGACTGGCTTTCCCTACTTTGCTATTCACTGCCGCAGCCCTGCTGTTGAGCGCCGTTGGTGTGAATGCAGCACCGCAACATGCACTGACCGTGTATGGCGAACCGGCGAAATATCCTGCCGGCTTCAGTCACTTCGCCTACGCCAATCCGCGGGCACCCAAGGGCGGCACCATGCGCCGCTCCGCAATCGAGATCGGTCACTTCGATCACATCCTTCCTTATATAGACAAAGGCATCGGCGTTAACCAGATCGATGGTTTGCTCTATTCGCCGCTGGCTCAGCGTTCCCAGGACGAGCCCTACACGGTGTACGGCCTGGTGGCGCAGCAGATCGAGCGCTCCGAAGACGGCTTGTCGCTGCGTTTCTACCTGAACCCGAAAGCGCGTTTCGCCGATGGCAAGCCGATCACCGCCCAAGACGTGCGTTACACCTTCGACTTGCTGATGACCCAGGGCAGCCTGCGCTATCGCACGCAATTCGCCGACGTCAAAGAAGTGGTGATCGAGTCGCCGCTGGTGGTGCGTTTCGACTTCAAAAGCAACGAAAACCGTACCCTGCCGCTCGACGTCGCGACGCTGCCGGTGTTCCCCGAGCATTGGTGGAAAACCCGCGATTTCGCCAGTGGCGGCGGTTACGAGCCGCCGTTGGGCAGCGGCCCTTATCGTGTCGGCAAAGTCGACTCCGGGCGCAGCATTACCTTTGAGCGCAATGCCGACTGGTGGGGCAAAGACCTGCCGGTCAGCCGTGGCTTGTACAACTTCGATCACTTCAGCATCGAGTATTTCGGCGATACCGACGTCGCCCGCCAAGTGCTGCGCGGCGGCGCCTACGACTACAACCGCGAATTCTCCGCGACGGGTTACTCGATCGGCTACGAAAGCCCGGCGCTCAGTGACGGTCGTTTACGCAAGGCGCATCTGGCTACCGAAGCGCCGCAAGCCGCCCAGGGTTTTGTGTTCAATCTGCAAAATCCGCTGTTCGAGGACCGCCGCGTGCGCCAAGCCCTGGCGATGCTCTGGGATTTCGAATGGAGCAACCGGCAGATGATGCGCAACTTGTACATCCGCCAGCAGAGCTTCTTCTCCAACACCGACCTCGCCGCGCGCAAACTGCCGGACGAGGCCGAGTTGAAAATTCTCGAACCGCTGCGCGGGCAGATTCCCGACGAAGTCTTCAGCAAAGTGTTCGAAGCGCCGAAAACCGATGGCAGCGGGGTGATTCGCGACAAACAGTTGCAGGCGCTGGAGCTGCTCGAACAAGCCGGCTGGAAACCCGACGGCGATCAACTGGTGAATGCCCAAGGCAAGCCGCTGAGTTTCACCTTCCTCACCAGCCAGAACGGCCTCGACCGCTTGCTCCTGCCGTATAAACGCACGCTGAAACAGATCGGCATCGACCTGAACATCCGCCGCATCGACTCCTCGCAATACGTCAACCGCTTGATGTCGCGCGACTACGACATGATCATCACCGGCTACCCGGTCACCACCTCCCCCGGCAGCGAACTGGTGAATTATTTTGGTTCCTCGTCGGCCAACGATCCCGGCGCCAACAACTACATGGTGCTCAAGGACCCGGCCGTCGACAGCTTGATCAACGGCCTGATTCGCGCCGACACCCAGGCCGACATGCTGCATTACGCCCACGCGCTGGACCGGGTGTTGCAATGGAATTACTACTGGATTCCCAACTATTACCCGCCGGGCAGCTCGACCGTATGGTGGAACCGTTTCGGCATTCCCAACGTGCAAGCGAGCAATGACGAAGCGATCGAAAGTTGGTGGCAAGTGAGCTCGACGCCGCTGACCAACGAGCAGATGACCGCCGAATTGATCAAACGCGGGCAATCCGGAGGAGCGCACTGATGTGGGCTTACATACTGCGGCGTTTGCTGCTGATCATTCCGACGCTGGTGATCATTCTGTTGGTCAACTTTGTGATCGTCCAAGCGGCGCCCGGTGGTCCGGTGGAACAGGCGATTGCACACCTGCAAGGCATCGGCGGCGCCAGTGTCGGCGGCGGTTCGGGCGAAACCCTGCACGGCAATTCGCGCGCCAGTCGCGGGTTGGACCCGCAGTTGATCAAAGAAATTGAAAAACAGTACGGCTTCGATAAACCGGCCCCGGAACGCCTGTGGCTGATGCTCAAAAGCTATGCGCAACTGGACTTCGGCAAGAGCTTTTTCCGTGGCGCGACAGTGACTGACCTGATCCTCGAAAAAATGCCGGTGACCATTTCCCTCGGGCTCTGGGCGACGCTGATCACCTATCTGGTGTCGATCCCGCTGGGCATCCGCAAAGCCGTGCACCACGGCAGCCATTTCGACATCTGGAGCAGCACCGCGATCATCATTGGCTACGCGATGCCGGCATTCCTCTTTGCGATGTTTTTGATCGTGGTTTTCGCCGGCGGCACTTCGCTGAACTGGTTCCCGGTGCGCGGTCTGGTTTCGGACAATTTCGAATCGCTGTCGACCGTGGGCAAAATCGCCGACTACTTCTGGCATCTGGTGTTGCCGGTCACGGCGCTGGTGATCGGCGGCTTCGCGACGTTGACCATCCTCACCAAGAACTCTTTCCTCAATGAAATCACCCGCCAGTACGTAGTCACCGCGCGTGCCAAAGGCTTGAGCGAGCGCCGCGTGCTCTACGGCCACGTGTTTCGCAACGCGATGTTGCTGGTGGTTTCGGGCATTCCGCAGGCGTTTATCAGCGTGTTTTTTGCCGGTTCGCTGTTGATCGAAGTGATCTTCTCCCTCGACGGCCTCGGCCGCATGAGTTACGAAGCGGCGGTATCGCGGGACTATCCCGTGGTGTTCGGTTCGTTGTTCATCTTCACGTTGTTCGGACTGCTGATAAAACTGGTCGGCGACCTTTGCTACACCCTGGTCGACCCGCGTATCGACTTCGCCGCGAGGAACGCCTGATGTTCAAGCTCTCGCCGCTGGGCCGACGCCGTTTCGAACGTTTCAAGAAAAACCGCCGTGGCTGGTGGTCGCTGTGGCTGTTTATCGGCCTCTTCCTGCTGACCCTCGGCGGCGAACTGATTGCCAACGACAAGCCGTTGATCGTCAGCTATCAGGACTCGCTGTACTTCCCGGCGTTCAAGCGCCACACCGAGCAGGAGTTTGGCGGGCAACTGCCGTTCCAGGCCGATTACCGCAGCGATTACGTGCAGAAGCTGATCAAGCAGGATGGCGGCTGGCTGCTGTTTCCGCCGATCCCGTTCAGTGACGACACGCCGAACTATGACCTCAACAAACCGGCGCCGAGCCCGCCGTCCGAGGTCAACTGGCTGGGCACCGACGACCAGGCGCGCGATGTGCTGGCGCGGGTGATTTTCGGCGCGCGGGTGTCGATTCTGTTTGCGCTGATGCTGACGTTTGTCAGTGCGCTGATCGGCATCGCTGCCGGTGCGCTGCAAGGTTATTACGGCGGCTGGGTGGATTTGCTGGGCCAGCGTTTGCTCGAAGTCTGGTCGGGGCTGCCGGTGCTTTATCTGTTGATCATCCTCTCGGGTTTCGTCGAACCTAATTTCTGGTGGTTGCTGGGGATCATGGCGCTGTTTTCCTGGTTGGCGCTGGTCGATGTAGTGCGCGCCGAGTTCTTGCGCGGACGTAACCTGGAATACGTCAAAGCCGCACGCGCACTGGGCCTCAGCGACCGTAAAGTGATCGTCCGGCATATCCTGCCCAACGCCATGAACGCGACCCTGAGTTATCTGCCATTCATTTTGACCGGGGCGATTTCGACGCTGACGGCGTTGGATTTCCTCGGTTTCGGCATGCCGGCCGGCAGCGCTTCGCTGGGCGAACTGATCGCCCAAGGCAAGCAAAACCTGCAAGCGCCGTGGCTGGGACTGACTGCATTTTTCACTCTGGCGCTGATTCTTTCTTTATTAGTGTTCATCGGCGAGGCGTTGCGTGACGCCTTCGACCCAAGATCATGAAGCGGACACTGGACATGACTGAAAACCTCATCGAAATCCGTGACCTCAGCGTCGCCTTCAGCGGCCAGACCGTGGTGCGCAATCTGTGCCTGGACATCCGCCCCGGCGAGTGCCTGGCGCTGGTCGGCGAGTCGGGTTCGGGCAAATCGGTGACCGCGCATTCGATCCTGCAACTGCTACCCGAAGAAGGCACCGTGACCACTGGCAGCATTCGTTATCGCGGCCAGGAGCTGGTCGGCGCCGATGCCAAGGTCTTGCGTCAGTTGCGCGGCGACCGCATCGCGATGATTTTCCAGGAGCCGATGACCTCGCTGAATCCGCTGCACAGCATCGAAAAGCAGATCGGCGAAACCCTGCTGGTGCACAAGGGCCTGGCGGGCAAAGCGGCGCAGGCGCGGATTCTTGAGTTGCTCGGACTGGTCGGCATCCAACATCCCAAGGAACGGCTCAAGGCTTATCCGCATCAGTTGTCCGGCGGCCAACGGCAGCGGGTGATGATCGCCATGGCCCTGGCCTGCGAACCGGAATTGCTGATCGCCGACGAGCCGACCACCGCGCTCGACGTCACGGTGCAGCGCAAAATTCTGCTGCTGCTCAAATCCCTGCAACAACGCCTTGGCATGTCGCTGTTATTGATCAGCCATGACCTCAATCTGGTGCGCAGCATCGCCCTGCGTGTGTGCGTGATGAAGGCCGGGGAAATTGTCGAGCAAGCGCCGTGCGAAACCCTGTTTACCGAGCCGAAACATCCTTACAGCTGCGTGCTGCTCAACGCCGAACCGGAGGGTGAAGCGTTGCCGCGCGATGAGCGCGAGAACGTGCTGGAGGTCGACGACTTGCGAGTCAAATTCGCCATGGGCGGCGGTTTGTTTCAGCGCAAGACCTATTTGCACGCGGTGGATGGCATCAGCCTCAACGTGCAGCGCGGCAAGACCTTGGGCATCGTCGGTGAGTCCGGTTCGGGCAAGTCGACGCTGGGTCAGGCGATCCTGCGGTTGCTCGATTCCGAAGGCAGCATTCGCTTTCAGGGTGAGGCGCTGGACGGGCTGACGCAGAAACAGTTACGACCGTGGCGCAAGAAAATGCAGGTGGTGTTCCAGGATCCTTTCGGCAGTTTGAGCCCACGCATGTCGGTGGCGCAGATCATCAGCGAAGGCCTGGAAGTGCACAGCCAGCTGACCGCCGAACAGTGCAAGGCTGAAGTGATTCGCGCACTCGAGGAGGTCGGCCTCGACCCCCAGAGCCGCCATCGTTATCCGCACGAGTTTTCCGGTGGCCAGCGCCAACGCATCGCCATCGCCCGCGCGCTGGTGCTGAAACCGGCGCTGATCCTGCTCGACGAACCGACCTCGGCGCTCGACCGCACGGTGCAAAAACAAGTGGTCGCCCTGCTCCGCGATCTGCAGGAAAAGCATGGGCTGACCTATCTGTTTATCAGCCACGACCTGGCGGTGGTGCGCGCGCTGGCGCACGACATGATCGTGATCAAGGACGGCAAAGTCGTGGAAAGCGGCGCCAGCCATGACGTATTCGATGCGCCGCAGCATCCGTACACCAAGGAACTGCTGGCGGCGGCGCATTTGGTGTAAGGCCTTGTAACCGAGGTGCGGCCATCGCGAGCAAGCTCGCTCCCACAGGGGATCTGTGGCGTTCACAAATCCAATGTGGGAGCGAGCTTGCTCGCGATAGCGCCCTGAAAAACACACAACTTCCGGACCTGACCAACATGAACACCAGCGAAAGCCTCAAGGACTACCAGCGCGTGCGCTTGCTGGCGATCCGTTCGTTGTTTGAGATCATCGAGCAATCGAGCGAAGGCACGGTGATTGTCGACCGCGACGCCAACATCGTCTGGATGAACGAGCGCTACGCCCGGCGTTTTGGTCTGGAGTCCGCTGAAGTGGCGATCGGCAAATCCTGTGAAAGCGTGATCCCCGGCAGTCTGTTGCGCGAAGTGGTGCGCACCGGGCGGCCGATCCTGCTCGACATGCAGGACACGCCCAAGGAACCGCTGGTGGTGATGCGCCTGCCGATCCACGACGACGCCGGCGCGGTGATTGGCGCCATTGGTTTTGCCTTGTTCGACGAGTTGCGCAGCCTGTCGCCGATGCTCAAGCGCTACCTGAGCATGCAGGAAGAACTGGCCTCGACCCGTTCGCTGCTGCGTGCGCGCCAGACCAAATACAACTTTGCCCATTTCATCGGCACCAGCGCCGCCAGCCTTGAGGTCAAACGCCGCGCCCGACGCAGTGCCAGCGCCGAATCGCCGGTGTTGTTGCTCGGCGAAACCGGCACCGGCAAAGAGCTGTTGGCACAGGCCATTCACGGCGCTTCGCCGCGCGCGCACAAGGCGTTTGTCAGCATCAACAGTGCGGCGATTCCCGAGGCGTTGCTGGAAGCGGAATTCTTCGGCACCGCCCCCGGCGCGTTCACCGGCGCCGATCGCAAGGGCCGAGTCGGCAAACTGCAAATCGCCCAGGGCGGCACGTTGTTTCTTGATGAAATCGGCGACATGCCGTTGCCGCTGCAAAGCAAACTGCTGCGGGTATTGCAGGAAAAAGAGTTCGAACCGGTGGGCTCCAACGAAGTGATCCAGAGCGATGTGCGGGTGATCGCGGCGACGTCTACCGACCTCGAAGCGGCGATCAAGCGCGGCGAGTTTCGTGCGGATTTGTATTACCGGCTCAACGTGTTGCCGATCCAGGTGCCGCCGCTGCGTGATCGTCTGGATGATATTCCGGCGCTCAGCGAAGCGATTCTTGAAGAGCTGCGCAGTCAGCATGAATTGAATCGCGAAGCGCTGGAGTTGCTCGCGCAGCATGCCTGGCCGGGGAATATTCGCGAACTGCGCAATGTGCTGGAGCGCGCGGCGTTGTTGAGTGATGACCTGGTGCTGACGGCGACGGATATGCGCGGCGCGATTGGCACGTTTACGCCGGTTGAGCGTGTGGCGAATTCGGTGTTTGAGCCGGTGGTTCTGGAAACGTTTAGCCAGGCGCGGGAGCGGTTTGATCGCCAGTTGATTGAGGCGGCACTGGCGCAATGTGGCGGCAAAGTGGTTGAAGCGGCGGCGCGATTAGGGCTGGGGCGGTCGACTTTGTACAAGAAGATGGTGGCGTTGGGGATTGTTGAGTCTCTGTAGAGAGATATCGATCTCTGTTGGTAGACAGGGCCCCTTCGCGGGCAAGCCTCGCTCCTACAAGGCCGGCGTCGCACCTGTAGGAGCGAGGCTTGCCCGCGAAGGCGTCCTCACCAACAAAGTAAATCTCAAAACCGAGACAAATTTCAAAATACGCCTCCCATCAGAAAATATTCCCCTTATATTTCAACACCTTATCCATCTGGCACGATTCCCGCTAAAGCCCTCTCCCACAAGCATCACCCTACAAAAATAACAATTCAGGAGAGACACACCCATGAGTGTGATCATTGCCTTGGCAGCGCTGACGCTGCTGATGCTGGCTGCCTACCGTGGCTACAGCGTTATCCTTTTTGCCCCGATTGCCGCCCTCGGTGCCGTGCTGCTCACCGATCCGTCCGCCGTCGCACCCGCGTTTACCGGGGTGTTCATGGACAAGATGGTCGGTTTCATCAAACTGTATTTCCCGGTATTCCTGCTCGGCGCGGTGTTCGGCAAGCTGATCGAGTTGTCGGGTTTCTCGCGCTCGATTGTTGCGGCGGCCATCCGTTTGCTCGGCACGCGGCAAGCGATGCTGGTGATTGTGCTGGTCTGCGCGCTGCTGACGTACGGCGGCGTTTCGCTGTTTGTGGTGGTGTTTGCGGTGTACCCGTTTGCCGCCGAGATGTTCCGCCAGAGCAATATCCCCAAACGCCTGATCCCGGCGACCATCGCTCTCGGCGCGTTTTCCTTCACCATGGACGCCCTGCCCGGCACCCCGCAAATCCAGAACATCATCCCCAGTACCTTCTTCAACACCACCGCGTGGGCCGCGCCGTGGCTGGGGCTGATCGGGACGATCTTCGTGTTCTGCGCCGGCATGCTGTTTCTGCAACGCCAACGCAACAAGGCCCAGCGTGCCGGTGAAGGTTACGGCACCGAGTTGCGCAACGAACCGGAAACCGCTGCCGACATCAAGCTGCCCAATCCGTGGATCGCGCTGTCGCCGCTGTTGGCGGTGGGCATCATGAACCTGCTGTTCACTCACTGGATTCCGCAGTGGTACGGCAAGACCCACAGCCTGTCGTTGCCCGGCATGGCGACGCCGGTCACCACTGAAATCGCCAAACTCACGGCGATCTGGGCGGTGCAAGCGGCGCTGCTGGTCGGCATCCTCATGGTGTTGGCGTTTGGTTTTCAGGCGATCCGCAGCAAGCTGGCCGAGGGCAGCAAAAGTGCGGTCAGTGGCGCGTTGCTGGCGGCGATGAACACCGCGTCCGAATACGGCTTTGGCGCGGTGATCGCGTCCTTGCCGGGGTTCCTGGTGCTGGCCGACTGGCTGAAGAACATTCCCAATCCGCTGGTCAATGAAGCGATCACCGTGACCCTGTTGGCCGGCATCACCGGCTCGGCGTCGGGCGGCATGAGCATTGCGCTGGCGGCGATGGCCAATGATTTCATTGCCGCAGCGCACGCGGCGGACATTCCGCTGGAAGTGCTGCACCGCGTGGCGGCGATGGCCAGCGGCGGCATGGACACCCTGCCGCACAACGGCGCGGTGATTACCCTGCTCGCGGTCACCGGGCTGACGCACCGCGAAGCCTACAAAGACATTTTCTGTATTACGCTGATCAAGACCCTGGCGGTTTTTGTGGTGATCGGTACTTTCTACGCCACTGGCATTGTGTGAGGTATTCATGACGACTCTGACAGGCAAGACCGCATTGGTCACCGGTTCCACCAGCGGCATCGGCCTGGGTATTGCCCTGAGCCTGGCCAAGGCTGGGGCCAACGTGGTCCTCAATGGTTTCGGCGATGCGACGGCAGTGATTGCCGAGGTCGGGCAATTTGGCGGCAAGGTCGGCCATCACCCGGCCGACGTCAGCGACCCGCAGCAGATCGCCGAGATGATCGCCTACGCCGAGCGTGAGTTCGGCGGCGTCGACATTCTGGTGAACAACGCGGGCATTCAGCATGTGGCGGCGGTGGAAGATTTCCCGCTGGAGCGCTGGGATTCGATTATCGCGATCAACTTGTCGTCGGTGTTTCACAGCAGCCGTTTGTGCCTGCCGCAAATGCGCGCGAAGAATTGGGGGCGGATCATTAACATCGCGTCGGTACACGGCCAGGTCGGCTCGGTGGGCAAAGCGGCGTATGTCGCGGCCAAGCATGGGGTGATTGGACTGACCAAAGTGGTCGGCCTCGAAACTGCAACCACGCAGGTGACGTGCAATGCGATTTGTCCGGGTTGGGTGCTGACGCCGCTGGTGCAAAAGCAGATTGATGACCGCGCCGCCAAAGGCATCGACCCGCAGCAGGCGCAGCATGATTTGCTCGCCGAGAAGCAGCCGTCGCTGGAGTTCGTCACACCGCCGCAACTCGGCGAACTGGTGCTGTTTCTGTGCAGCGAGGCCGGCAGCCAGGTGCGTGGCGCGGCGTGGAATATTGATGGCGGGTGGTTGGCGCAGTAACCAGGCACTAGACCCCGAATGCGTGAGGTTTCCTGTGGCGAGGGGGCTTGCCCCCGTTGGGTCGCGCAGCGGGCCCTGCATTCCTTCGGACCACCGAGTTGCATGGATTTACGACTGCTTCGCAGCCGAACGGGGGCAAGCCCCCTCGCCACGCAAGCCCGTTCAACAAATCGCCCGCGTGTGTGCAGGTAAGCAAAAAGAGGCAAGCCATGTCCGACATCTTGTGGCAACCCGGCGCCGAGCGCATCGGCAAGACCCGCATGGAGGCGTTTCGGCGCCTCATCAATCAGCGGCATCAGCTGGAAATCGCCGACTACCCTGCCCTGCATCAATGGTCGATCGATCAGCGCGAAGCCTTCTGGCAAGCCATCGCCGATGTCTTCGACATTCGTTTTCACCAGCAACCCGACGCGGTGCTGCGCGAAGGCTCGCACATGCCCAGTGCCGAGTGGTTCCCCGGCGCGACCCTGAACTTTGCGGAGCACTTGCTGCGCCGGCGCGACGATACGGTTGCGGTGGTCGCCATCGCCGAAAACGGTCAGCGCGAACAACTGACCTGGGCTGAACTGGCCAGCCACGTCAGCGGTTTCCAGAACAGCCTGAAAGCCGCCGGCGTCGGCCTCGGCGACCGCGTCGCCGCGTGCATGCCCAATACCTGGCAAACCCTGGTGGCCATGCTTGCGACCACCAGCCTTGGGGCAATCTGGTCCTGTTCATCGCCGGACTTCGGCACCCAAGGAGTGATCGACCGTTTCGGCCAGATCGAGCCGAAAGTGCTGATCACGTGCGCCGGTTATCGTTATGCCGGCAAGGACATTGACCAGTCAGCCAAACTCAACGAAATCCTTGAACGCCTGCCGACGTTGCAGCAGTTGATCATCGTCCCGTACGCGCGGCCGCAAACGCGCAGCGATGACTTTCGCACCAAGGCCAACGTGACGCTGTGGCAGGATTTTTATGCTGTCGGCGGCGAGCCGGATTTCGTCGCTGTGCCGTTTGCGCATCCGCTGTACATCCTGTATTCCAGCGGCACCACCGGCGTGCCGAAGTGCATCATCCACAGCAGCGGCGGCGTGTTATTGCAGCACGTCAAGGAACACGGTTTGCACTGCGACCTTGGCCCCGGCAGCCGCTTGTTCTACTACACAACGTGCGGCTGGATGATGTGGAACTGGCTGGTCTCGGCGCTGGCGGTCGGCAGCGCGGTGGTGTTGTACGACGGCTCACCGTTTCATCCCGGCCCCGAGCGTTTGCTCGACTTGATCGACGACGAACGCATCAACGTTTTTGGCACCAGCCCAAAGTTTTTGGCGACGCTGGAAAGCAATGGCGTGCGACCTCGGCAAAGCCATGACCTGAGCAGTCTGCAAACCCTGCTGTGCACGGGTTCGGCGCTGTCGCCGCAGAGTTATGACTTCGTCTACCGCGACTTCAAAAGCGACGTGTGCCTGGCCTCAATGTCTGGCGGCACCGACATAGTTTCGTGTTTCGTCAACGGCAATCCCCTGTCCGCCGTGCGCCGCAGCGAGATGATGGGCAAAAAAAGCCTGGGCATGGCGGTCGAGGTGTGGAATGACGCCGGGCAAGCGGTGATCGGCGAGAAAGGTGAATTGGTCTGCACCCGGCACTTTCCGGCGATGCCGGTTGGTTTGTGGCACGACCCGGACGGCGAAAAACTCCGCGCGTCGTACTTCAGCCAGTTCCCGGGCGTGTGGGCGCAAGGCGATTACGCCGAACAGTTGGCGCATGGCGGGATGATGATTCACGGCCGCTCCGACGCCGTGCTCAACCCCGGCGGCGTGCGCATCGGCACCGCAGAAATCTATCGTCAGGTGGAAAAAATTCCGCAGGTGCTGGACAGCGTCGCGATCGGCCAGCAATGGCAGGATGACGTGCGCGTGGTGTTGTTTGTCCGGCTCAAGGACGGCGTGACGCTCGATGAAACGCTGCAACAGCAGATTCGCCAAGTCATCCGCGCCAACACCACGCCCCGGCATGTACCGGCGAAGATTGTTCAAGTCAGCGATATTCCCCGCACCATCAGCGGCAAGGTAGTGGAGTTGGCAGTACGCAACGTGGTGCACGGGCAAGCGGTGAAAAACACCGATGCGCTGGCCAACCCCGAAGCCCTGGAACAATTCCGCAATCGCCCAGAACTCTCGGACTGAACACCGACCCGTAGGAGCAAAGCTTGCTCGCGAAAGCTGCCGCACATTCAACATCAATGTTGACTGACCCACCGCTATCGCGAGCAAGCTCGGCTCCCACAGGGGTTTGTGCCGGATGAGGGATCTGCGAGCGGCGCGTAACCAATGTAGGAGCAAAGCTTGCTCGCGAAAGCTGCCGCACATTCAACATCAATGTTGACTGACCCACCGCCATCGCGAGCAAGCTCAGCTCTCACAGGGATTTGTGCAGGATGAGGGATTTGCGTGCGGCGCGTTACCAATGTAGGAGCAAAGCTTGCTCGCGATGGCGTCGTGTCAGCCGACATCAACGCTGGATGACCCACCGCTATCGCGAGCAAGCTCAGCTCCTACAGGGGTTTGTGCAGGATGAGGGATTTGTGCTGATTTCAGTCCATCAAGCCCCATTCGCCGGAGGGGGGCTGGGTGGGCGATGCGTCGGCGTGCAGCTTCAGGCGCAGGCGCAGGTTGTTTTGTGAGTCGGCATGTTTCAACGCTTCCGCCTCACTGATTGCGCCTTCCACCACCAACCCATACAACGCCCCGTCAAACGTCTGCATGCCCAGTTCCAGCGATTTCTCCATGATGCCCTTCAGCTCATCCAGCGCATTACGCCGGATCAAATCCGCAATGGTCGGCGAGCCAAGCATCACTTCCACCGCCGCCCGCCGCTGGCCGTCAATGGTGCGCACCAGGCGTTGCGAAACGAACGCCTTGAGGTTGTTGCCCAAGTCATGCAGCAGCTGCTCCCGGCGTTCCTGCGGGAAGAAATTGACGATGCGGTCGAGCGCCTGATTGGCGTTATGCGCATGCAATGTCGAAATCACCAGGTGCCCGGTGTCGGCAAACGACAGCGCGTGCTCCATGGTTTCGCGGTCGCGAATCTCGCCGATCAGCACCACGTCCGGGGCCTGGCGCAGGGTGTTTTTCAGCGCCGCGTGAAAGCTGCGGGTATCAACGCCGACTTCGCGCTGGTTGATGATCGATTTTTTGTGCCGGTGGATATACTCCACCGGGTCTTCGATGGTGATGATGTGGCCGCTGCTGTGGCGATTGCGGTAATCGATCAGCGCCGCCAGCGACGTCGATTTGCCGGAACCGGTAGCGCCGACGAACAACATCAAGCCTTGCTTGAGCATCACCGCTTTGAGCAGCACGGGTGGCAGGTTGAGGTCTTCGAAACGCGGGATATCGAGTTTGATGTTGCGCGCGACAATCGACACGTCGTTGCGCTGCTTGAACAGGTTGATGCGAAAGCGGCCGATGCCGGCGAGGGAGATCGCCAGGTTCATTTCCAATTCCCGATCGAACTCCAGGCGCTGTTCGGCGTCCATGATGGACTCGGCCATGGCGGCGATTTCGCCGGGTTTGAAGCGCTCGTCCGACAGCGCTTTGAGCACCCCATCGAACCGTGCGCTGGGCGGCGCGCCGGTGGAGAGGTAAAGATCGGAGCCGTCCTGACTGGCCAGTTGCCGCAACAGCGCATTAATTTCCATGGCAAAAAACACCTGCAAAGCTTTCAATGAACAGATATGACCCGAATCAGTGACGACTCGGGCCATCCAGCGTCTATCGCTTTGCAGCAATAGTAGACGTAGCCACAAGTAGACGTAGCCTCAAAAAGACGTAGCCACAGCGACCGACGTGCAGGACATTTTGATGAACGCATCACCGACCGGCAGCGATGCCCAGGCTTTGATCGCCCGACTCGACTGGAGCCGCAGCCCCTTGGGCGCCGCCAGTCGCTGGCCGCAGAGCCTGCGCACCGCGGTAGACATCGTGATTCATTCGCCGATGCCCATGCTTTTGTTATGGGGCCCGCAGCTCACACAGATCTACAACGACGGCTTCGCCCTGTTGACCGGAAGCAAGCACCCGCACGCTTTCGGACAGCCTACGCACCTGGTGTGGCCTGAATTAAAAGACTTTACCGACCCGATTTACCGCGCCGTCCTGCAAGGCCAGGTGCGTTCCTACAGCGAGCAGCGCTTTACCCTGCATCGCGACGAAGGCAATTCTGACTTCTGGCTCGATTTGACCTACAGCCCGATACGCGATGAAAACGCCGAGGTCGCCGGGATTCTGGTGACCGCCATCGAAACCAACGAACGCCGGCGCATCGCCCTCGAACTCGAACAGCGCTCCGCCGACAGCCTCAAGGCCCAGCGTGATACCGAACAACGTCTGCAACTGGCGCTGGCCGCGACCGATGCGGTCGGCACCTGGGATTGGGACATCGGCGAAGATCGGTTCATTGCCGACGCGCATTTTGCCCAGTTGCACGGCGTCGATCCGGCGCAGGCCAGCCAGTTGCCGATCAGTGAATACCTGCAAGGCGTGCACCCCGAAGACCGCAGCATGGTCGCGCGCAGCATCAAGCATTGCATCACCCACGGCACCGAATACGCCGAGGAATACCGCTTGCTGCAAGCCGACGGCGAGTTGCGCTGGGTGTTCGCCCGAGGGCGTTGCTACAAGGATCACCATGGCCGACCGACACGCTTCCTCGGCGCCGCGCTGGACCTGACCGAGCGCAAAAATACCGAGCAGGCGTTGCGCCAGAGCCAGACCGAGCTGCAACTGATCATCAACGCGATGCCGATCCTGATCAGCTACGTCGACCGGGATCAGCGTTTTCGCTTGAACAACGCGGCGTACCTCGACTGGTACGGGCTGACGCCACAGGAACTGTTCGGCAAAACCATCGAGGAGGTGCTCGGCGAGCACGCGTATCAATTGCGTGCCGAATACATCAAAGAGGCGCTGGCCGGCAAACCCTGCTCGTTCAGCATCGACACCAAACATCGCGATGGCAGCATCCGCAGCGCGCTGATGAATTACCTGCCGCGTCACGGCGCGGACGGCGCAGTGAATGGTTTTTACATTTTTGTCATTGATGAAAGCGAACGCAAAGTCACTGAAGAAGCGCTGCGCAATCTCAATGAAACCCTCGAAGAGCGCGTCGGCGCGCGCACCCAGCAACTGGCCGAAGCCAACCAGCGTCTGCAAAACGAGATGGTCGAGCGCGAGCGCGCCGAAGACGCTTTGCGCCACGCGCAAAAAATGGAAGCGGTCGGCCAGCTCACTGGCGGCATTGCCCACGACTTCAACAACATGCTCACCGGCATCATCGGCAGCCTCGACTTGATGCAGCGCTACATCGCCGATGGCCGCGCGGCCGAAGTCGGGCGGTTCATGGAAGCCGCAGTGTCCTCGGCCAACCGTGCGGCGGCGCTGACCCACCGCTTGCTGGCGTTTTCGCGGCGGCAGTCGCTGGACCGCAAACCGCTGAATGCCAACGAGCTGATTGAGTCGCTGGAAGACCTGCTGACCCGCACCAAAGGCGACCATATCGAGCTGCACCTGAAACTCGCCGAAGACGTCTGGCCGGTCAGCACCGACGTCAGCCAACTGGAAAACGCCCTGCTCAACCTGGTGATCAACGCCCGCGACGCGATGCCTGACGGCGGCCGCTTGCTGATCGAAACCGCCAATGTCTATCTCGACGGCAGCGATTTGCTGTCGCTGGAATCGGTGAAGGCCGGCGACTACCTGATGATTGCGGTCAGCGACAACGGCACCGGCATGAGCCCGTCGGTGCTGGCCAAAGCCTTCGATCCGTTCTTCACCACCAAGCCCATCGGCCAGGGCACCGGCCTCGGTTTGTCGATGATCTACGGTTTTGCCCAGCAATCGGGCGGCCACGCCAGCCTCGACAGCGTCCCGGACCAAGGCACTTGCGTGCGCCTGTACTTGCCGCGCTTGCACCTCGGCACGCCGCAGGACGTTTTGCTCGCGGACAGCGGCGCGGCGCCTTCGGCCATCGAAGGGGAAACCGTGGTGTTGGTCGAGGACGATCCGGCGGTGCGGATGCTGGTGCTGAATTTGCTCAACGAGCTGGGTTATCACGCGCACGAGGCTGAAGACGCACGCGCCGCCCTGCCCTTGCTCGAATCGGATCTGCGCGTGGATTTGCTGGTGACTGATGTCGGACTGCCGGGCATGAATGGCCGGCAATTGGCGGAAATCGCCCGCCAGCATCGGCCGGACCTGAAAGTCTTGTTCATGACCGGTTACGCCGAGAAAGCCGCCGAGCGTCAGGGCTTCCTCGATGAAGGCATGGACATGGTCGCCAAACCGTTTTCGATTGAGGTGTTGGCGAACAAGATTCGCACGATGATCGGCCAACCACAGTGAGTTGAGGCATAATCGCGCGCCCCGCTGTCATCACCGTTGCAAGGTAAACGTATCCATGAAAGCTCAAGCCCGCCATATTCTGGTGAAAACATCAGAAGAAGCCGAGCAACTGAAACAACGCATCGCCAAGGGTGAAGCGTTTGATGTGCTGGCCAAGAAGTTCTCGACCTGCCCGTCCGGCAAGCGCGGCGGCGATCTGGGCGAAGTGCGACCGGGGCAGATGGTTGGCGTGATCGACGCGGTCATCTTCAAAAAACCGCTGCGCGTGGTGCACGGGCCGATCAAGAGCAAATTTGGCTATCACCTGGTGCAAGTGTTTTACCGCGATTGATCGGTTGCATTCCCCTGTGGCGAGGGGGCTCGCCCCCGCTTATGCGGCATTCGCCCCCCTCGCCACCATGGTGATAGTTCAATCTCTTGGGATCAATGCTCCAGGGAACTGAATAACCCTGCTCGCCAACGCGTGCCCAGCCTCCGCCGCCGCAACCGGGCTGCCACCCTGCAACCGACTCGCCAGATAACCCGCACTAAACGAATCCCCCGCCGCCGTGGTGTCGACCACCCGCTCAACCCGCTGCGCCGGCACTGCAAACGACTCACCCGCGCAACGAATCAGGCAAGCCTCGGCGCCACGCTTGAGCACCACTTCCGGCGTGCCGATCTGTTCGTAAGCAGCAAACACCGCATCGCTGTCGGCGAAGTGAAACAGCGCCTGCTCGTCATCGACGGTCAGCAGCGCCAGGTCCACATACGGCAGCACACTGCGATACGCCGCGCGCGCCTCTTCCAGTGACGGCCACAGGCGTGGTCGGTAATTGTTGTCGAAGACGATCTGCGCGCCGCGCTGGCGCGCGTCAATCAACGTTTGCAGGAGCTTCACGCGACCTTGTTCGCCGAGCACGGCCAAGGTGATTCCGCTGAAATACAACACGTCGTAATCCGGCAACGCCGCGAGAATCGGCGCCGCGGCGGGCGTGGTGAAGCAGCTGCGCACCGCCGCTTCGTTGCGCCAGTAGAGAAAGCGCCGCTCACCGGCGGCGTCGGTCTGGATGCAATACAAACCGGGCAAACGACCGGGCAAACGCTGAACCATGCCCAGGCCGATGTTTTCACTGGCCCAGCTCTGGCACATGGCGTCGCTGAAACTGTCATCGCCGAGCGCGGTGACGTAATCCACGGTCGCCCGCTCGGCCAGTTCGCGGGACAGGTAAACCGCGGTGTTCAGTGTGTCGCCGCCGAAACTTTGCTGCAGGCTGCCATCGGCGCGCTGTTGCAGTTCGATCATGCATTCGCCGATCAGGGCGATGCGTGGGGATTTTGCGGTGTTCATGGTTGTTCGGGTCTCTGGTGATGCGATGTTGTCTGGGCGGATGCCATCGCGAGCAGGCTCACTCCTGCAGGGTGCGTTCCCCCGTAGGAGCGAGGCTTGCCCGCGAATGCCGCGCCTCGGTCTCAATCCTTAGAAACAGGTCTGCATGTTCTCGATCACCTGCAACTGCTCATCCACCAGACACCCGGTACGCCATTTATCAAAGGTCAGGCATGGGTGCGAAGTGCCGAACGAAATGATGTCGCCCACGCGCAACTCAACTCCCGGCGCGACCGTCATGAACGCATGCTGGTCCATCACCGCCGTCACTTTGCAGGCGCTCACGTCGTCGCCAATCGCTGGCACTACGTCGGCCTTGTAGCGCAACAACGGCACCGGTAAACCGGCGTCATAGGCGACGTCGCGTTTGCCCAGGGCAATCACCGCAAACCCCGGCTCCGGCAACGATTGCACGTGCGCCCAGACTTCCAACGCCGGACGCAGGCCTTCGTGCAGGTCGCTGCGGCGGTCGAGCACGCAGCATTGCGCCTCTTTATAGATACCGTGGTCGTGCGCCACGTAACTGCCGGGGCGCAGCACGCTGAGGAAACGTCCGCCGGCGTTCTGGGTTTCGAACGATTCGGCGATCAAGTCGTACCACGCCGAGCCTGACGCGGTGATGATCGGCTTGGGAATGGCAAACGCGCCGCTGTCCTGCAACTGCACCGCGAGGCGCAC
This sequence comes from Pseudomonas sp. 43NM1, assembly GCF_002836905.1. Taxonomy (NCBI): domain Bacteria; kingdom Pseudomonadati; phylum Pseudomonadota; class Gammaproteobacteria; order Pseudomonadales; family Pseudomonadaceae; genus Pseudomonas; species Pseudomonas sp. 43NM1. The sequence goes on from NZ_MKGS01000158.1 coordinate 25,895, forward strand.
CAGCGACGCGGCGAATTCGCGAATGCCGCTGACCGCGTGATCGCCGTGAATCACCCCTTCGTAACCCTCGATGCCGGTCAAAGCGAGTGCCGGTTGGGCGGTGATGGCTTTGGCCAGCTCGATCACTTCCTGCTCGCTGCGGCAACCGCAACGACCGCCGACCACGCCGTACTCGATCATCACGTTGAGCCGCACGCCGCGCGAGGCGAAGTAGGCGCCGAGGTCGGCGACGTTGTCTGGGTGATCGACCATGCAGTGGAATTCGAACGTCGGGTCGGCGAGCAAATCGGCGATCAGCGCCATGTTCGGTGTGCCGACCAATTGGTTGGCCATCAACACCCGGCGCACGCCATGCGCGTAACCGGCGCGGGTCTGCGTGGCGCTGGCGAGGGTGATGCCCCAGGCGCCGGCGTCCAGTTGGCGCCGGAACAGCGCCGGGGTCATGCTGGTTTTGCCGTGCGGCGCCAGTTGCGCGCCGCTGTCGCTGACAAACGCCTGCATCCAGCGAATGTTGTGTTCCAGCGCTTCACGGTGCAGCACCAGCGCCGGCAGGCTGACGTCGCGCACCAGGTGTGCGCCCAATGGCGCGAAGCCTTTTTCGACGTTGGCCGTTGATTGCGCAGTGGCTTGAGCAGTGGATGGCGCAGCGGATTTGGCAGAAGACATGGTCGAACTCCTTACATTCGCGGCCGCAGGCAGCCGCTTTATTCGTTGATACGCCGGGCGAGGCTGTTGGCGCTGTCGATCAGCACCCGGCGATAGTCGTTGTAATTGTTTTTTGCGTCGGCCCGTGGGGCGACGATGCACAGGGTCGCAATGGCCACGCCGTTGGGGTCTTTGACCGGGGCGGCGAAGCAGTGGGTGAAGGTGTCGGCGACGCTGTCGAAGGAGAAAAAGCCGTCGACACCGGCCTGGCGGATCTCTTGAAGAAACTGCTCCAGCGGCAGGCGTTCACCGTTGGGCAGGATGAAGTCATCGTGGTCGATCAGGTCGACGATCGCTTGATCGCTCAAATGCGACAGCAGCAGGCGCCCGGAAGCGGTCCACGGAATCGGCGCGTTTTCCCCAATATCTGAGGAAATGCGGAAATGCCGCTCGCCCTCCTTCATCAGCGCCACCGTGTATTTACGCCCGTTCAGCAGGCACATCTGCGCGGTTTCGCGGGTCTGGCTGACGATCTCCTGCAAGGCGTGATCGGCCTCGCGAGTGAGGTCGAAATGCCGCAAGTGCGCCTGCCCGAGGAAGTACAACTGGCGGCCGAGGTAGACGTGACCGTCCTTGCCGACCGGTTCGAGAATCCGTCGTTCGAGCAGCGAAGCGACCAGTTCGTAAACCGTCGATTTCGGGCTGCCGATGCCACTGGCAATTTCGTTGGGGCGCAGCGGCTGGCCGATTTCCTTGAGGAAATCGAGAATATCGAACGCCCGGTCCAGACCCCGTGCCCGGCGCTTGATGGTGTCTTCGGTCATGTTTCAAGTTCCCATTCAAAGTGCCGGGAGTTTAACCAGAGTACGGTGGTGACTGTTACGGCGCCTTCGCGGGCAAGCCTCGCTCCTACATGAAACCGCATTCCCCTGTAGGAGCGAGGCTTGCCCGCGAAGCAGTCACCGCCAGTCTCAGGCCTTTTTCTTGTACGCAATGCAGTCGATCTCGACTTTGCAGTCGACCATCATGTTCGCCTGCACACAGGCGCGGGCCGGGGCGTGTTCGCTTTTGAAGTACTCGGAGAAAACCTTGTTGAAACTGCTGAAGTCCCGCGGATCCTCCAGCCACACTCCGGCGCGCACCACGTCTTCCAGGCCATAACCGGCTTCTTCGAGGATCGCGATCAGGTTCTTCATGGTCTGGTGGGTCTGTTCGACAATGCCGCCAGTGATGATCTCGCCATCCACCGCCGGCACCTGCCCGGAAACGTGCAGCCAGCCATCGGCTTCAACGGCGCGGGCGAAAGGTCGAGGCTGGCCGCCAGCAGCGGTGCTGCCGGTGCCGTAACGAGTAATGCTCATGAATGTTTCTCCTGGTTGAAAATTCGTAAAATTTTGAAAAAATCAGAAACGCGTGTTCTTCAGAAACTCCGCCAGACGCGGCGATTTCGGGTGTTCGAACAATTCCTTGGGTGGCCCCTGCTCTTCGATCCGGCCCTGATTCATGAACACGATCTTGTCCGAGACTTCGAAGGCAAAACGCATTTCGTGGGTCACCAGCAGCATGGTCATGCCTTCATCGGCGAGGCCCTTGATCACGTTCAGCACTTCGCCGACCAACTCCGGGTCGAGCGCCGAAGTCACTTCGTCAAACAGCATCAGGCTCGGGTTCATCGCAATCGCCCGGGCAATTGCCACGCGCTGCTGCTGCCCGCCGGACAACTGGCCGGGATAGTGATCGCGGCGCTCCAGCAGGCCGACGCGCTCCAGCCATTTTTCCGCGAGCGCGACGGCTTGGTCCTTGTGCAGCTTCTTGACCTTGAGCAAGCCGAGCGTGACGTTCTGCAACGCCGTGAGGTGCGGAAACAGGTTGAATTGCTGGAACGCCATGCCGGTCATCGCGCGATGGCGGGCGATGACTTTTTCACCGTGACGCACGCGTTTGCCGTTGACCTCGTCATAACCGATCGATTCGCCATCGAGCAGGATCTGCCCGCCCTGAAACTCTTCGAGCATGTTCACGCAACGCAGCAGCGTGGTTTTCCCCGAGCCGCTGGAACCGATTAGCGTGACCACGTTGCCGCGCTGCATGGTCAGGTCGACGCCCTTGAGCACTTCGAGTGGGCCGTATTGTTTGTGCAGGCCGCGAATGTCCAGCAGGGCCTGGCCGTTTGCTGCAATAGAAGTCTGAGTCATGGCAAAGCCACCCGCTTTTCAATGTGCCGGCCGAGTAATTCGATGGCGTAGTTGATGACGAAGAAGAGGAAACCGGCGAACAGGTAAAACTCCAGAGTCATGAAGGTCCGGGCGATGATTTGTTGCGTGCTCAGCAGCAACTCGGCGACGCCGATCACCGACAGCAAGGTCGAGGCCTTGACGATTTCGGTGGACGAGTTGACCCAGGTCGGCAGGATCTGCCGCAAGGCTTGGGGCAACAGCACGTAGCCCAGCGATTGATAAAACGTCAGGCCAATCGCCTTGCCCGCTTCCATCTGCCCACGGGGCAAGGCTTGCAAGGCGCCGCGGACAATTTCCGCGACGTGCGAACCGCAAAACAGCGTCAGCCCCAAGGCACCGGCCTGAAACGCGCTGATCTGCCAGCCCAGCGCCGGCGCCATGTAGAAGCAGGCGAGCACCAGCACAAACACTGGCGTGCCACGGATGATGTCGACGTAAAAGCGAAACGGTGCGCGCATCCAGACGTTGCCGTAAGTCAGCACCAGCCCGGCCACAATGCCGATCAAGGTGCCGAACAGAATCGCCAGCGCCGAGACTTGCACGCTGGTGATGAACCCCGACAGCAGGGTTTCGCGGGCAATCCATAACTCATGCAGCCAACTGGGGGATTCGTACATGAGAGGCTCCTATCGGCGGATCGCCAGACGCTGCTCGAGGTAACGCAGCAGCATGGCGATGAGGTAACAGGCCGCAACATAGAGCGCAGTGGTGACCATCCAGGTTTCAATCACCCGGTAGCTCTCGACATTGATCTTGCGCGCGTAATAGGTCAGCTCCGGCACGGCAATCGCCGCCGCCAGCGAGGTGTCCTTGAACAGTGAAATGAAGTTGTTCGACAGCGCCGGCAGGACGTTGCGCAGCATCACCGGCACGGTCACGTAAGCCTTGACCTGCCACTCGCCGAGGCCGATAGCCAGCCCCGCTTCGCGCTGCCCCTTGGGAATGCTAAGCAAGCCGCCACGGAACACTTCGGTCAGGTACGCGCCGGCATACAACGACAGCGTGACGATGAACGAAGGGATCTTGTCGAGGCGAATCCCCAGGCTCGGCAAGGCAAAGTAGATCAACAGAATCAACACCAGAATCGGCGTGTTGCGGATCACCGTCACGTACACCGAGGCCAACACCCGCAATGCGCGATGCTTCGATAACAAGGCAAACGCCATCAGCAGGCCAATCACGCAGCCGATCGCGATCGACACCAGCGCCAGCTCCAGGCCCAGACCGAGCCCTGCCAGCAAGGTGTCGAAATCGCGCCAGACGGCCGCAAAGTTCAACTGATAATTCATGGTCAGCAATACCTTGAGCGGGGCGCTGTGGCAGCCGCCCTGCTCTCACGGGATCATTTGAATTCGACTGGGAAACCGATTGCCGGGCTCGGCAGGTCTACGCCAAACCACTGTTTGAACGATGCCGAGTAGGTCGGAAACTCAACGCCGGTCATGGCTTCATGCAACGCGGTGTTGACGAAATTCAACCAGTCCTGATCGCCACGTTTAACCGCGCATGCATAGGTTTGCGGGCTCCAGGCATAGGTCGGGCTGCGATAACGGCCAGCGTTCTGCACCATCAGGTATTTGACCGAGGACTGATCGGTGGCGGCCGCGTCGGCACGCCCGGAGTTCACTGCTTGGTACATCAAATCGACGCTGTCGTACTGATCGACCTTGGCCTGCGGCAACGCCTGGTGCACCAGCTCTTCGGCGTACACGTTCTGCAACACCGCCACCGTAACGTCATCGCCCGCCGCTTTAAGGTCTTCGATTTCCTTGTATTTGCTGTTCGCCGGCAACAGCAGGCCCACGCCTTCGCGGTAATACGGCAGGGTGAACGCGACCTGCTGCGCGCGGCTGGCGGTGACGGTGATGAACTGGCAACTCATGTCGACCTTGTCGGTCAGCAGATTGGGAATCCGCGCATCGGAGGACTGCACCACGAACTCGACTTTGCTCGGGTCGTTGAACAAACCCTTGGCGACGATCCGCGCGATGTCGATATCAAAACCCTGCAACTTGCCATCCGCTCCCTGAAAATGCCACGGCGCGTTGGTACTGCCTGTACCGACGATCAATTTTCCACGGGCCAGCACGCTATCAAGCTTGCTGTCCGCCGCCTGGGCAACACCCACAGCCGCAGCCGTAGCCACAAACAGAAAGACACACGCTTTAAACAAGGAAGGTCGGCGATGCATGGCAAGCACTCCAGATTAATGTTTATTCCGCTATACCGGACGTCGGTGTGTAACAACGGAATAGACAGCAGAAAGTGTGCCACAGGATGGGTGCGGGATGTGGGGGAGATTTAAATGTGTTTTGAATCAGGGGGATGGGTGGCTGACGCTAGAGAGCGTTACCGGATGCACAGGTTAGCGAGCGCTACCGTTTGCCTCAGTTGAGCGGGTATTTGCACCACAATATTGAAGTCGGACGCACTGGGTGCATCGCAGCAGTGCAGGAGAACGCGAGATGAAACGGTCAATCCGTGACGCATTGGCGCATTTGCGCCTCCTTATAAACCTCTCCTCGCTCTCGTTTGCCTACGGCTATCACGGTGACGATAAGAACTTCATCTCTAACGCGATATACCAGTCGATACCCGGCGCTTTGCAGCTTGATCTTGTAAGCATTTCCTAGCCCATGGAATCGGTCGCCCGCAACATGCGGATTCAAGATCCGTTCTTGCAGCTTTTTTTTGAATTGTTCTCTGAGATTCGCCCCGAGTTTGTTCCATTCCTTCCAAGCCTTTTCAGAAAACTCCAGCTCATAGGTCATCGATTGAGACCTTTATGGTCGGGTCGTTTTCCCGTTCTTTACAAAGGGCGATCAACTCCAAATCATCCAAGCGATTGATCATCGCTTCGTATTCTTTGGCGGGGACACAGTAGAAAGCCGGTTCGTTACGGTTGAGTATCGCGACAGACAGACCACCACCCGCAGCAACCGTACCCATTGGATTTTTCTTCAATTCAGAGATACTCGCAACAACCTGCGAAAGCACGATATGTGTCATAACCTTGTCCCTCGGGGTGCTTTAAGAAGTGCTAAAAATAGCACTCTGAAGCGCGTCCGGCCCGTCCTTTTGGCATAAACGCTGCACTCAATGCCTCTTGGTTATCACCCTGAACGATTGACTAAAAAGTATCACGCCCGCCACTCCTGCGTTTCCGCGTTTACCGTCAGGCCTGTCCTGCAGTGCAGTGGGACAAATCCATATGAGCGTAGGAAAACGAACTGTAATTTCTGACAGTAGACCCACCCCTCGCCCTCCTTTAACGTCATCGAGCCTTCGATGATCGTTGTGAAAAAGGAGATTTCCATGCGTTCGACAACTTCTCCAACGGCGTTACCGCCGCTGTATCGCAAGGCCTTGAACACGTGGCGGCCGGTGATTCTTTATTTCGGTAACGAGCATTGCCCTGCTTGCGAAGAGGCTGCGCCGATTTTCCGCGAGACCGCCGAGCCGTATCGGCATCACGCGAGCATTTATATGTTGAACACCCGCGAATCGCCGCGGCACCCGGATGTGACGGGGACGCCGACGGTGTTGTTTTACCGGGATGGGAAGCTGCTGAAAAAGCTCAAGGGGTTTGGCAATCAGCAGAAGCTGGAGGCGGATTTTGTTGCGCATATTGGCCGGGGGCGGCCCCGGCACAAGGCGCGCAAACCGCGACATGATCTGGCGTGGCTGCGGCGCACGTTGCGGGGGTTGTGCACTGTGCCGCGGGCGCGAGGGCTGGTTGGGGTTTGAGGGGTGTGTCGTCGGTTGGAAAGCTTCGCGAGCAGGCTCACTCCTACAGGGATTGGTGGTGAACACACATTTGGTGTTCATTCGCGATCCAATGTAGGAGTGAGCCTGCTCGCGATGAGGCCCGCAAAATCGCTGAAGAATCAGCCGTCGATACGCTTCAACATCACCCGCACCACCCGCCGCTCTTCAACCGCCATAACCGTCATCAGCCAGCCGTCTCGCTCATGGCTGTCGCCGATCATCGGCAAGCGATCGAGCACGCTCATCACCAGCCCGGCGAGGGTTTGGTAGTTGTCGGTCGGCTCGGCGCTGAAGCCGGTCAACTGGCGCACTCGCGTCAGGTTCAACGCACCACTGACCATAAACCCGCCCTGCTCTTCAATGACGTCCGGGCCTTCGATTTCGCTGGCGTCCGGCAGCTCGCCGGCAATCGATTCGAGAATGTCGGTCATGGTCAAAATGCCGACGAAGTCGCCGAATTCATTGACCACAAAGGCAATGTGCGTCGAGGCTTTGCGCATCTGCTCCAGGGCATTGAGGATCGAATAGCTTTCCAGCAGATTGATCGTGGTGCGCGCCAGGTCCCGCAGATCGGGCTCGGTGCCGCCCAGGTAATCCTTCAGCAGCTCCTTTTTATGCACGAAGCCCAACGGCTCATCTACCGCGCCATCGCGGATCAGTGGCAATCGCGAGTAGGACGAATGCATCAGCCGTGTACGAATAGTCTCGGCATCGTCGGACAAATCGATGTGATCGACGTCAGCCCGCACCGTCATCAGCGTGCGAATCGGCCGTTCGGCCAGTTGCAGCACGCCGCTGATCATCACCCGTTCACGGCGGTCGAACAGCGCTTCAGTCGGCGTTTCGCCGTGATCGAGCAAATCGGCAATTTCTTCGCCAACTTCTTCGGCAGCCAAACGGCGACCGCCGAGCAGGCGCATTACCGCGTGAGCCGTGCGCTCACGCAACGGGCGCAAGCCCTGCATCGAGCGTTTGCGGCGGGCGCGGGCGATCTGGTTGAACACTTCGATCAGAATCGAGAAACCAATGGCCGCGTACAAATAACCTTTCGGAATGTGGAAACCCAGGCCTTCAGCGGTCAGCGCGAAACCGATCATCATCAGGAAGCCCAGACACAGCATGATCACCGTCGGGTGTTCGTTGACGAAGCGCGTCAGCGGTTTGCTCGCGACGATCATCAGGCCGATGGAAATGATCACCGCGATCATCATCACCGCCAGTTCATCAACCATGCCGACGGCGGTAATCACCGCGTCGAGGGAGAACACCGCGTCGAGCACCACGATCTGCGCGACGATTGGCCAGAACATCGCGTAAACCGCGTTGCTCGCGCGCTGGCCGACGTGGCCTTCAAGCCGCTCGTGCAATTCCATGGTGGCTTTGAACAACAGGAACACGCCGCCGAACAGCATGATCAGGTCACGCCCGGAGAAGCTCTTGTCGAACACCTCGAACAGCGGCTGGGTCAGGGTCACCAGCCACGAGATACTCGCCAGCAGGCCCAGACGCATCAGCAGCGCCAGCGACAGCCCGATGATTCGCGCGCGGTCACGCTGATGCGGCGGCAATTTGTCCGCCAGGATCGCGATAAACACCAGGTTGTCGATGCCGAGCACCAGCTCCAGCACGATCAACGTCAACAAGCCCAGCCAGGCGGTGGGGTCAGCTATCCATTCCATAAAAATGTCTCGATCTCTTCAGCGAATTCAGAATGCCGGGCACGGCAAAGTGCGGCGCGAGGGCCGTGGGGCTGTGATTAAAGAAGGAAACCGAGGTCGGAAAACCGGGTGTCTGGCGTGCGTCAGGGCCGCGCGAATGCGCGAGATGGGTGGCTGACTGGGAGGCTCCGAGAGGGTGTTCATGCAGATCCTGAAAGGAAAAAAGGACTTGGAGCGTACAGTGGACAGCGACATTTCCTACAGCGGGAAATCATTACAAAATCTGTAATGGATTGGAATTGTGCTGTTCTTGAGGGCGCCATCGCGAGCAGCCTCGCTCCTACAGGGGACTATCGAACGCCGAAGATCCCTGTGGGAGCAAGCTTGCTCGCGATGCTTTCAGCGCTTTTTGATCTGCTCGATATACCTGGCCACCGCCGGCGATTTCTCGAAGCGGCGATAGATCATCGACAACCACGAACTCGCCTCACACCCGGCAATCGGCCCATACACCACGCCCGGCAATCCGACATGCCCGACCACCGATTCCGGAACTACCGCCACTCCTTGCCCCAATGAAACCAACGCTATCACCGCGACCAACCCGCCCGGCTGCGCGCCCAGGTTCGGGGCGAAGCCGCCCTGCGCCGCGACCTGCAGCGTGCCGTTGATTTGTTCGGGAAGGATGAACGTTTCGTTCTGCAAATGCGCTGGGCTGATCTGCGGTAAACGACACAGCCAGGAATCGTCCGGCAGCGCCAGGACAAAACCTTCCGCATCCAGCCGAATCGCTTCCAGCCCTTCGGGCAACGGCATCGGCGAACGCACATAACCGATGTCGAACCGCCCATCGACCACCATGCCCGGCAACGCCGCCATCGGGCTTTCACGCACATTCAAGCTGACGTCCGGACACTCGCGGCCAAACGCCTGAAGCTGTTTTTGCAGCAGACCGGAATACACCGCCGACGCCACGTAACCCAGCTCGATATGGCCGAGATCGCCGCGCCCGGCACGTTGCGCGCTGCGTTGGGCGAACTCGAATTGGCGCACGGTCGCCTCGGCCTCGAGGACCAACGCGGCTCCGGCCTCGGTCAGGCTGACTTCCCGTTGCTGACGCAGGAACAAACGCGTGCCGAGTTCGCTTTCCATGTCCTGGATCTGCCGGCTCAACGTCGGCGGTGCGATCCCCAGTTGCTCGGCGGCGCGGGTGAAATTGCGCTGCCGGGCAACGGCCAGAAAATAGCGGAAATGCCGTATATCCATGGTGCGTTAGCTCAAAGGTAATGAAGTCCCGACTGGCAGCTAACATCATTTGCTATGGAGCGCGATAAGCTGCCAAGGCATCCAAAGTAGAGAGAGCCGACCATGTACGTCAACCACCTTACTCAAAAGACAATTCGATCATGAGCCGGGTCAACCCGCGTCTGACACTGCTGACCGCCTCCGGTGTCTGCTCGCTGATCGTCCTCGACACCAATATTGTCGCGGTAACCCTGCCGACCATTGCCCGCGACCTCGGCGCCAATTTCGCCGACATCGAATGGGTGGTCAGCGCCTACATGCTCGCGTTCGCCGCGCTGTTATTGCCGGCGGGGAGCATCGCCGACCGCTTTGGCCGGCAGAAAACCCTGCTCTGGGGCCTGGGCATTTTCATTCTCGCCTCCCTCGGTTGCGGCGCCGCGCCAACTGCGTTGCTGCTCGATATCGCCCGCGCAATCAAAGGCGTCGGCGCGGCGTTGTTGCTGACCTCGGCGCTCGCCTCGATTGGCCACACGTTTCACGATGACGTCGAGCGCGCCAAGGCCTGGGCGTTCTGGGGGGCGTGCATGGGCGTGGCAATGACCGCCGCGCCGACGTTGGGCGGCTTGATTACCGAATACATCGGCTGGCGCTGGATTTTCTACCTCAACCTGCCGGTGGGTTTGTTGCTGGTGGCGTTGGTCTGGCGCAACGTCCCGGAATCGCGCGACACCCAATCGGCGCGACTCGATCCGTGGGGCAGCCTCGCATTCAGCGCCAGTTTGCTGTGCCTGATCTGGGGCCTGATCGAGGCCAATCGCATCGGTTGGAGCAGCCCTTTGACCTATGCCCGACTGCTCGGTGGCGCCGCATTGCTCGGCGCGTTTGTGATCATCGAGCGCATGCAGCAACGGCCCATGGTCGATCTGCAATTGTTCAAGCATCCGCGTTTCATCGGCGCGCTGCTGGGGATGTTTGCCTACGCCGGTTGCGCGCAAGTGATGATGACGTTGCTGCCGTTCTACCTGCAGAACGGCTTGGGATTCTCGGCGATTGCTTCGGGATTGGGCATGTTGCCGTTCGCCGTGACCATGCTTATCTGCCCGAGCATCGGCGCACGCCTCGCCAGGCGGTTGTCCCCGGCAAGCATGATGGCTGCCGGGCTGACACTGGTTGGCCTCGGCAATTTGCTCAGTGCCTGGGCCGTCAACAGCGGCGGTTATTCTGCGTTTGCCATGGCGATTGCGGTGACCGGTGCCGGCGCCGGACTGCTGAATGGCGACACGCAGAAAAACATCATGGCGTGCGTGCCGCGCGACCGCGCCGGCATGGCGTCGGGCATGAGCACGACCATGCGTTTCAGCGCGATCATGCTGGCAATCGGCGTGTTCGGTGCACTGCTTGCCAGCCACACCGAATTGCTCCTGCGCAATAGCCTGGGCGGTCAATGGCTGGAGCAGACGCGCGGCATCGCCTCGCGGGTGGTCGCTGGCGACATGAACGCCGCGCTGGGTTTGTTGCCAGAAACTGCGCGCGCGGCGGTCGAGCCGTTGGCCCGGCAAGCGTTCGTCGGCGGTTTCAGTCTGTTGCTGCTGGTCGCCGGGTTACTGGCATTGCTCGGCGCGCTGGTGGTCGGCACGTTGATGCGCAGCCCGATCCCGGCGCATTCCACGCTCGGCGCGGCGCTGCGGCCATAAGCTCGAGATGAGCAATTCTTCATGATTTGCGGTGAGTCATGGCCGCCGTTGAGTTGTCCTCTTTCTATCCCGAGGACAATTCATCGATTAATGGAGCCGCATCCCATGGCGAAAATCACCATTGCCCAGCAACTCGCGACCACCCTCGAACAGGCTGGCGTCAAACGCATCTGGGGCCTGACCGGCGACAGCCTGAACGGCCTGACCGACGCCTTGCGCAAGATGGACAGCATCGAATGGATGCACGTGCGCCACGAGGAAGTCGCGGCGTTTGCCGCTGGCGCGGAAGCCGAGGTGACCGGCGGTTTGACCGTGTGTGCCGGCAGTTGCGGGCCGGGCAATCTGCACTTGATCAACGGCTTGTACGACTGCCACCGCAACCATGTGCCGGTATTGGCGATTGCCGCGCAGATTCCATCGTCGGAAGTCGGCCTCAATTACTTCCAGGAAACCCACCCGCAAGAGCTGTTCAAGGAATGCAGCCATTTTGTCGAACTGGTCAGCAACCCGGCGCAGATGCCGCAGGTGCTGCACCGGGCGATGCGCAGCGCGATCCTCAATCGCGGCGTCGCGGTGGTGGTGATTCCCGGCGACGTCGCGTTGCAGGAAGTCGAAGACAACCTCAAGGCATGGCCGGCGCTCTCGCAACCGCGACACCTGCCTGCGCCGGATGACCTCGATCGAATGGTCGAACTGCTCAGCCAGAGCAAAGCGGTGACGCTGATGTGCGGCGCCGGTTGCGCCGGTGCGCATGATCAGGTTGTGGCGCTGGCCGACGCCCTTGGCGCGCCGTTGGTGCACGCCTTGCGCGGCAAGGAACATGTGGAATGGGACAACCCGTTCGACGTCGGCATGACCGGGCTGATCGGCTTCAGCTCGGGTTATCACGCGATGCTCAATTGCGACACGCTGGTGATGCTCGGCACCGACTTCCCTTATCGGCAGTTCTACCCCACCGACGCGACCATCATTCAGGTTGACCACAACCCCGAAGCGCTCGGCCGCCGCACCGCGCTGGATCTGGGGATCGCCGCCGACGTTGGCGAAACCCTCGCCGCGCTGCTGCCGCGCCTGCCATACAACGGCGACCGCAGCTTCCTCGATTCGTCGCTCAAGCATTACGAAAAAGCCCGCAAAGGCCTGGATGACCTCGCCGAACCCTCGGCGCCGGGCCGGCCGATTCATCCGCAATACCTCACCCGACTGCTCAGCGAACTGGCCGATGACGACGCGATCTTCACTGCCGACGTCGGCACGCCAACGGTGTGGGCCGCGCGTTATCTGAAAATGAACGGCAAGCGCCGCTTGCTCGGTTCGTTCAACCACGGCTCGATGGCCAATGCGATGCCACAAGCCATTGGCGCGCAAGCGGCGTTCCCGGATCGGCAGGTGATTTCGATGTCCGGCGACGGCGGTTTCGCCATGTTGATGGGCGATTTCATCTCGCTCGCGCAGTTGAAACTGCCGGTGAAAATCATCGTTTACGACAACGCTTCGCTGGGTTTCGTCGCGATGGAAATGAAGGCTGGCGGCATGCTCGACACCGGCACAGACCTGCACAATCCGGACTTTGCGGCGATGGCCAATGCGATGGGCATACTCGGGATTCGCGTTGAAGAATCCGAAGCGCTGGAACCGGCGCTACGTCGCGCCTTGGCGCATGACGGGCCAGTGCTAGTCAACGTGGTCACCGCTACTCAAGAACTGGCGATGCCGCCAGCGATCAAGCTTGAGCAGGCCAAAGGTTTCAGTTTGTACATGCTCAAAGCGGTGATGAGCGGGCGTGGCGACGAGGTACTTTCGTTCGCGCGGACTAACTGGTTCCGCTGAGATTGATGCTGGATTGACTGGCCCCATCGCGAGCAAGCTCGCTCCCACAGGTTTTGCACATGACCCGTAGGAGCGAGGCTTGCCCGCGAAGAGGCCATCGACCGCGCCGAATCACCTCCCAGAAAAGCGCAATCGCGACAACTCACGCAAATCGCCCTGCACATAATAATCGTGCGTCCAGCGATCATCCGCCGCCAATGGCTGCACCTCTTTCAGCGCCAGTTTTTTCGCGAAATAGCGAAACCGGTAATGCTCATAAAAGCGCAGCAACTCCAACCCGTAGCGGTCCGCCAAATCCGTATCACCGCGAATGATCAGGTAGTTCTCATCATTGCCATTGCTCGCCGCCGCGCTGAGGTTGTGGCTGCCGCTGATGATCGTCGGCGTGTCCGTGGTGAAGTCAGTCACCACCGCTTTGGTGTGCACCAGCAAATTGCCTTTCTGCCCTTTCATGTTCTCCCGCAGCCAGCCTTCCAGCCCGGTATTGAGTAGCGCCGTCGCCGCAAATTCGGCGGTGCGGTCGGCATGAAAACCACTGATGCGGCTGACGGTATTTTGCAGTCCGTAACGCAGGATGTTGTCGTGCGGTGCGCCGAGCAGCGCGTTGAGAATGTCGTCGGGCAAGGCGAACGCAGTCACGAACAGCACGTCCTTTCTCGCGGCGTTGATGATCCGGATAAACGCCTGCAAATCCGCCTGACCGGAGCGCGGCGAGAACCCGGCGAACAGCGCCTGCGTCGGATCTATCGGGTTGTGCCGGTTGAGCCAGGTGCGCGTCGCGCCGGCGTCTGCCGGGTTGTCCCAGACCTGTTCAAAGGTTTGCAAATAGCTCGCGGCAACCCGAGGATCATCCAGCACATGCACCACGTTGGCTTGGCGGTAAATGCCGTTGGCGGTGAAATTGGTGCTGCCGCAGAGCACCGCTTGCGGCTGAAACTGGCCGGCGCCATCGCGTTGGCTGAGGACGATGAACTTGTTGTGGAAGATGTTATGGGTGACGCGCCCGCGCTTGTTCGCTGCCGGGATGTTCGCCAGGCTGGCTTGGTTGATTGCCGTGTCTTCGTCGTCCGGTTGCGCGTGATACAGCACCCGAACCTTGACCCCGCGGGCGAATGCGTCGTTCACCGCGTCGATAATCGACTGCAACTGGTATTCGTAGATCGCGATGTCGAGCGCCCAATTCGAGTCCTGCGCGCGCTGAATAAACCCGAGCAAACGCCCGAGCAAGCCGTTTTCCAACCACTGCTGCGCCGCCAGTGGCCAGGCTTCGATCGGCAAGTGTTGGTTGGCGCTGATCTGCGCGTCGAGCTCGGGGAATTTGCGCTGGAACGCCTGACTGGCCGCCACCGCTCGATTGAAAATCACGCTCTGATTGCTTGGCTGACCGTCGTCGGAAGTGATTGTCAGTTCGAGATATTCAGCGAGTTGCGGCGCGTCGGGCGTGCCGTAGGCGAGGTGCACGCGGTAGTGCAGCGTTGTCCCCGGATTGACCGCGTAATCGGCCCAGCGAAATTTCTGCAGCGGCGCGATATTGCTCGGGGTCGCGTGATATTGGGGGAAGGTGTGCGGCTTGCCGGGAAAGGTCAGGCTGTTGAACAGAAACAGCCACGGTTTGCTGCCGGTTTGCTTCTCGATGGCAAACCCGAGCAGGCCTTTGCGCCGAGGTTCGGCGAGGTCCATGGCCAGCAGCACGCCGTTGGTGCCGGCATAGGCTTTGACGCGGAAATCGTCCTGGGGATTGGTGACGAGCACGCGCATGGTTCACTCCTGTGAATGGCTGGCCTGCTTGAGCATAGATGCGGATGGAGGGTGATGATCCGCAACCGTGGTGATGCAATCGCGAGCAGGCTCACTCCTACAAATCATGCGCATACCCTGTAGGAGCGAGGCTTGCCCGCGAAGAGGCCAGTCCAGACACGGAAGCGCTCAACCGATAACCAGCTCATCAATATGCCGATACTCCGCTTGCAGTTCCGAAGCCAACTGCCGCGCCCGCCCCAGCCGAATCGGTCCGCGCTCGATATCAATCAAAAGCCCAGGGCAATCCAGCGCTGGCAAACCCGGCCAGTCCTTCAGCCGCCCATCCGTCACCAGCAACAAACGCTGTTGTTCTGCCGGAAAGCGTTTGCGCCGCGCGTCCAGCCACTGCCCCGCCTCCGCCAGCGCTGCCAATAATGGCGTGCCACCGCCCGCGCCGAGCCCGTCGAGCCATTCGCGCAAACCGCTGGAAGCCTTCAGCCCCTGCACCTGCCACTTCGGCACCGTGCCGCTGGCGGTCAGCAGCGCCAGGCGCGCGCGTTGCCGATAGGCGTCGTCGAACAGCTGCGCCAGCAAACCTTTGGCATCGCTCAACGCCTGATGGCGGCGGGTCGAAGCCGAAGCGTCGACGATCACCAGCCACAACTCATGCGCTGAGCGGCTGCGCAGGTGAAACAGCAAGTCTTCATGCTGGCGCGGACGGCCGTTGAGCAAAGTGCCGGGCCAGTTGATCGAACCTTGTGGCGCTGCGCGACGTTTGCCTTGGCGGCCATGGTCGAGCGTTCCGGCGCGGGGTCTGGCATTCGCCCCCGCGTCAGATCGAGGGCGAATGCCTAGGGCTTTTTTGGCCAGCTCGGCACTTCACGT